>JACZJB010000266.1 GCA_014860805.1 Anaerolineales bacterium | reverse complement strand
GTTTCTGATCGGTTATCCCGTGGAAATCCCTGCGTTTCGAGGAAGAAAACCAATTGAGGAAGTAACGAGATGGTTTCAAACATCAGGTGATGTTTGAAACCAAAATAAAACCATGAAAATTACTGCATTAGCCGGCGGAGTCGGCGGCGCGAAACTGGCGCACGGACTTGCCCATATCCTTGCTCCTGAAGACTTGACCATTATCGTCAATACTGGCGATGACTTTGAACATTTGGGCATGTATATTTGCCCCGATCTTGATACAGTCTGCTATACGCTGGGGGGACTCGCGAACCCTGAAACAGGCTGGGGACGGGTTGGCGAATCGTGGAATACGATTTCCAACGTGGAAAAACTTGGCGGACCTGCATGGTTTCGTTTGGGTGACCAGGATATTGCGACGCACCTAGAGAGAACCAGAAGACTGAAAGAGGGTCAATCCCTTTCACAGATCACAAAGGACTTTTGCAAAGCATGGGGAATCCAACATACAGTGCTGCCCATGTCTGATTCACCTGTGAGGACAATGGTTGATTCAGATGAAGGCGAGCTGGCTTTTCAGGAGTATTTTGTTCACAGGCAATGCGTGCCAAAGGTCAAAGGCTTTCGGTTTGACGGAGTCGAAGCCGCCGAACCAGCTGTCGGCGTGAAAGAGGCGATTGATCAGGCGGACGCGGTGGTCATTTGCCCATCCAATCCCTGGGTGAGCATTGACCCAATCCTGCAAGTCATAAAAAAAATTGACAAACCCGTCCTGGCTGTCTCCCCCATCATCGGGGGAAAAACTGTGAAAGGACCCGCCGCAAAGATGTATGAAGAATTAGGGATTGAACCCTCTGCGCTGGCGGTTGCCAGACACTACCGAACCATTTTGACGGGTTTTGTGTTGGATAATGCAGATTCAGTGATGGAGAATGAAATAAAAAATTTAAATGTAAAAACCCTGATAACGGACACACTTATGAATCACCTTACAGATCGCACCCGACTCGCAAAGGATGTGCTACACTTCATCGGGAGTTTATAAACAATGACACTTTGGGCAATTGTCCCTGTAAAACCGCTCCGCCGGGGAAAATCCCGTCTCGCTGGAGCACTTACCGAAGATGAAAGAACAGCATTAAATCAGGAGTTACTGGAGCGGACTTTAAAAACGCTCTCCTCCTTGAAGGAATTAGATCAGGTACTGGTTGTCAGCCGCGACCCGCATGCTTTAACAATTGCGCGGAATCATGGCGCAAAGACGGTGCAGGAGGATGGTCAGCCTCATTTGAACACCGCATTGGCGCGTGCGACGGTGGTGGCACAAGTCCATTCAACACAAGGGGTTTTGGTACTTCCAGCAGACCTTCCATTACTAACTGCCGAAGACGTGTTGACATTAATTGACCGTGCCGCCAAACCGCCTGTTGCAGTCATTGCACCAGACAGACATGGCAAAGGAACAAACGCATTGTTGATGGTGCCTGCGGGGTTGATCGAATACGATTTCGGTGAAGGTTCCTTCCAACGGCACTGTGAACGGATCAAGAAAGCGGGAGCAAAACTGGAAGTTGTTGAGCTTCCATCGCTGGGTCTGGATTTGGATTTACCAGAAGACCTTGAGATGATACGAAAACTGGAAGCAACAAAAGTATAGACATATAACCTGCCATGGAAAAGTAAACCCTATGAAGTTTACAGTTTCTGTGGCAAAATTTTTTATATCCAAATAAATCACCAAGGAGAATACCATGACGAAAGAGCGCGTTGCACTTTATTTACAGGATTCTCACGACCTGCGTGATGGGCTGGAATACGCCAAGTACGCAGAAGAAAAAGGTTTTGAAGCGGTATGGCAGGCGGAGTCTCGTTTGGTTCGCGATGCAATCGTCCCAATGGCTGGTTATGCCGCAGTGACCAACAAGATCAAAGTCGGATCGGGCGTGATCAACAACTGGACTCGTAACATTGGATTGCTGGCCGCCACTTTCCTAACCCTGGATGACCTTGCTCCGAATCGCATTATCTGCGGAATTGGCGCATGGTGGGACCCGCTGGCAAAGAACGTCGGCATCGAAAGAAGGAAGCCCTTGCTCGCCATGCGGGAAACTGTGGAAGTGATGCGCCGTTTGTTGAATATGGAACGCGTTACCTTTCATGGTGAGTTCCATCACGTGGATGGAATTGAATTGGATGTAGTCCATGGACGCCGCGAGCCGCGCAACATCCCGATCATGATCGGCGCGACAGGCGACCTGATGATGGAAATGACTGGCGAGATCTCAGATGGCTGCGTGATGAATTACTGCGTGGCGCCTGAATACAATGACAAGGCGCTTGAATTGCTGGAAAAAGGCGCAAAGAAATCTGGCCGTACCCTTGCAGATATTGACCGCCCTCAATTGATCGTCTGCTCGGTGGATGAAGACCACGACAAGGCAATTGAATACACAAAAGAACTGCTTTGCCAATACCTTGCCCAGCAGCCGCACATTGCCAAAGCCTCGAACGTCTCAAAGGACGTGATCGACAATATTCAGGCAACATTGGGCTGGCCTGCCACGAAAGAACAGATCAACAAAGCCAAGCATTTCGTCCCTGACGAATTGGTTCACAAGATCACCGCTTCGGGCACGCCTGCTGAAGCACGCGCCAAAGTTGCGGAATATGTCAAACGCGGATGTACCTGCCCCATTCTTTACCCCGTCGGCGGGAATTTCAAACTGCTGATCGATACCTTCGCACAAAATTAATTTCAAACCTCAACAAGAATGCACAAAACTCGGCAAATAAAATTGCCGAGTTTTGTGCATTTGATGGGCAGTATAGTCACGTCAAATAACGGATAATTATCACTGGCATTGTTTAATTTGCTGGATAATAATTTGCAAATTGAATACTTGCCCAAGGAGATATTCCAAAATGCCAAAGAAAATTCTTATCATCATCACAGCATTGACAATGATCCTTTCTGCCTGCGCGCCAGCGGCACCTGCCACAGAGGAAACAATGTCTGTCGCAACAGAAGCAGGCTCGCAGGTCCAGACCGAAGCGGTGACGTTGAAGATTGCCGTTTTGCCGATCATTGACACTCTTCCAATGTACGTTGCAGAAATGGAAGGATTATTTGCAAAGCATGACGTTACCGTTGAATTTGTTCCCGTCGCCTCCGCGCCCGAACGCGACCAATTGCTTGCCGCAGGTCAGGCAGATGGGACAATCAATGAGACGTTGTCTGTGATGTTGTTCAACAAAGATACGGTGCAAATGCAGGCGGTCCGCTACGCGCTTCGTCCCGTGGAAGGCTTTGGCCATTTCTTCGTCCTTGCATCCACCCAAAGCGGCATTACCGATGCGCAAGGACTCAAGGGTATTGAGATCGGCGTCTCGCAAGGAACCGTCATCGAATATGTAACCGAGCGGCTGTTACAAGCCGAGGGGTTGACCGCGGATGAAATCAAAACAATTGCTGTGCCGAAAATTCCAGACCGCATGGCATTGCTCGCTTCCGGGGAGCTCAGCGCGGGCGTCCTGCCCGATCCGCTGGCTTCGCTGGCGATGTCGCAAGGCGCAGTCAAAGTCCTTGACGATTCCCTTCACCCTGAATATGGCTTCAGCGTTATCTCCTTCCGCAAGGAGGTGATCGACGCGAATCCCGAGGCAGTCAAGGCGTTCCTTGCTGCCATAGAAGAAGCCACCGAACTCATCAACAAAGATGCGGCCAAATACACTTCTCTTCTAAGCGACAAGGGCCTCGTGCCGCCGCCATTGCTCGAGACTTTCAAAGTCCCACCCTTCCCCGGCGGCGAAGTTCCCACTGAAGAGGAATGGAACGATGCGCTAACATGGGCCAAAGAAAAAGAAATGTTGACCACTGACATTTCATACAACGATTCGGTCAACGGCTCGTTTCTTCCCTAGCCGATAGTTGATACCGTTATAATCAGCGGGAGATTGCCATTGGGTATTCTCCCGCCTGTTAATTCATTGCAGGCATTCAGGCATATCATGAAGATAAAAATCTTTTTTCTTACTGCGGTTATTTCCATCTCGCTGGCTTGCAGCACAATCACGACAGCACCTCCGCCGCAGGTCAAATTGGACACACTGCAATTGATCGGCTTTGATTATTCCAAACAAATACCCGCCCACCCCGAAGGGGACATCACTGCCGCAACTCATCTATTTGTTCATAAATACCCCATCCCAAATGACGGGGTTGTCATGGGCGTCACATATCTCAATGATTCTGATACTGAGACAGAGAACATCACGATTCTCATTCTGCGCCCAATAGGCGGTGGATGGAAAGTAATCCACCGTGCAGAACTGCTTGGAGACGACCTGCCTCCCGTAATCACAGGAACAACAACCTTTTCTTTCGAGACTTCACTGACAGTGAAAAAAGGGGATATGTTCGCACACTGGCAACCTGATGAAACAGGGCCAATTCCTTTAAACCTCGAATCCTCACCATTTGATGGATTAAGTTTCAACAAAGCGGGTTTTAGCGCAGATGATATCAGGGAAGGGGAAATTATCTCAAGTGAAAACTTCTCAGGTGGAAGAGATTATTTTATCAACTTGATCTTCGAAGAACCGTATGATTGATCTTCACTCGCTGACCTTCGCCTACCCGTACAACTCTCCACTCTTCGAGAATTTTTCACTCTCCATCTCGCGCGGTGAGACATGGTCGATTCTCGGGCCATCAGGCTGCGGAAAAACATCCCTGCTGTATTTGCTTGCAGGATTACGCAAGCCAACCTCGGGAGAAATAAAAATTGACGGTGAGCTTCTCACCCGCCCCCGCCCGCACAGCGGACTCATCCTCCAGGATTATGGCTTGCTTCCCTGGTCGACTGTCTATGAAAACGTGGAGCTTGGTTTACGTGTCCGCAAGTTTTATGGCGCAGACGGAAAACACACACCTGAAAATTACCTTCCCAAAAATAATGTAAATCTTTGGCTGGAAAGATTGGGACTGGGCGAAGTCGCTGAAAAATTTCCCGCACAAATCTCAGGCGGGCAGCGTCAACGCACTGCCATTGCCCGCACTTTGGCCCTCGAACCCGATCTGCTTTTGATGGACGAACCGTTCTCATCCCTCGACGCCATCACGCGCGAAGACTTGCAAAACCTAACCCTCTCGCTTTGCGCTGAACAAAATTTAACCCTGGTCATCGTCACGCACGCCATTGAAGAGGCTATCGCTTTGGGGGAAAAGATCCTTTTGCTTGGCGATGCTCCAAATAAAACTGCGAAAGTTTTCGAGAATCCAAACGCAGGAAAAAGCGAATATCGAACAAGTCAGGAATATCGCGAACTGTGTAATTCACTTTGGAAGGAAATGCAGCATGAAACGGCGTGACGTATTGCTCGCCGCAACGGGACTGGCTGTCATTTGGCAAGTTGCGTCGATGATCGTGAACCGTCCCATTTTGCCTGCGCCGTGGGATGTACTGGTTGTCTTCGTCAAAGAATTGAGCAACGGGTTATTAATTCATTTCGGGGTCAGCTTGTGGCGAGTCACAGCAGGGATGTTGATCTCGGTCCTCGTTGCGGCTCCCGCAGGGCTGGCAATTGGCGCCTCGAAAACTGCGAACCGACTGCTCTCCCCCATTATTTATTTGCTGTATCCAATTCCAAAGGTTGTCTTCGTGCCTGTTGTTTTGCTATTCCTAGGAATCGGCGATACAGCAAAGATCACGCTCATCGTGCTTATCTTATTTTTTCAGATCATCGTGCTCGTCCGTGACCAGGCGGTTGGAATTCCACCGCAATTGCTGCAAAGTTTGCAAAGCCTCGGCGCGGGACGACGCGCTTTATTTCGCTTCATTTATCTGCCTGCAAGCCTGCCCGCAATATTGACGGCACTGCGCCAGTCCATTGGCACGGCAGTAGCAGTTTTATATATTTCTGAATTGTTCGCAACAAAATATGGACTTGGATATTACATCTACTACAATGGCAGCACGCTGTTCAATTATCCCGCCATGTATGCAGGTGTTGTGGCAATGAGCCTGTTGGGGCTGGGCATGTATTTCAGCGTGGATTGGCTGGAGAGGAAATGGTGCAAGTGGAAGTTTGTAAGTTAGGCATGTCATTGCGAGGGGCTCTCGCTCTATGCCCGAAGCAATCCCTACACTGATTTGAGATTGCTTCGACGAAAGAACGCCGTCTCGCAATGACATAATTTTATGAAATCACCAACCCCACCCAAAATAAAACGCTGTAGACCAATGCAACTTGTCCAGTCCCTGCGAGGGCGGCATTCAGTGAACGGCCTTTTTGCGTTAAAACCGTCCGCAAGGTTTTGACAGCAATCGGCAAAGAGAGCCAAGCCAGCAAGCCAGCGACAGGAACGATCTGAGAGAAAACCAAAACTGACAAGATCAAGTATGCAATTCCTACGCACAGGACATATTCGATCTTGGTCGCTTTTTCGCCGAACATCACCGCAAGCGTATGTTTGCCAGCCTTGCGATCATTTTCCAAGTCACGCAAATTATTGACCACCAAAATTGCCGTGATAATCAAGCCAACAGGCACTGACATCCACCATGCGGCGATGCTGACCGCGCCAACTTGCACATAATACGTCCCAGCTACGGCAGCGAGGCCGAAGAAGATAAAGACGAACACATCCCCGAGGCCGTAATAGCCAAGCGGGAACGGCCCGCCCGTATATGCCGCAGCGGAGATAATGGCTGCGGCACCGATCAGGATCACGATCCAGCCGCGAAGCGAGGCGAGATACAAACCGCAAATTGCAGCCAAGCCGAAGATGATAACCATCCCACGTTTGACTTGAGAAGGCGTCAGCAATCCCGCCTGTGTTACCCGCACTGGACCTTGTCTCTCGGAAGTGTCCGCGCCGCGCTCAAAATCAAAAACGTCATTTGCCACGTTGCTGCCAATTTGTAAAAGCAGCGCCACCAACAGCGCTGCGAAGGCAGTACCAAATTGAAACGAGCCATCATGCCATGCCAACGCGCTGCCCATTACCACGCCTGACGCAGCGGCAGGCAATGTGCGCGGACGAATCGCCAGCCACCAGATTTGAAAAAGAGACGGTTTGTTATCCATAGAAGCCGCAGTATAACACGCGCACGCACTGGGTATAATTGCCAAAATTTCAGGAGACCTCATGACACAATTGACAGGACAGGAACGCGCACAATATGTGCAATCCATGTTTACAAAGATCGCGCATCGCTACGATCTGATGAACAGACTCATGACTGGCGGACAGGACATCCGCTGGCGAAAGGATGTGATCCGCCGTGCGCGATTAACGCCCAACGCCTCTTTGCTGGACCTGGGAACTGGTACCGGTGATCTGGCGCGTGAGGCGCTGACGCAGGAGCCGAAGGCCAAAGTGACTGCCGCAGATTTTACAATTGAAATGATGAGCGTTGGAAATAAAAGCGGGAACCTGGAATGGTCAGCCGCAGACGCATTGAACTTGCCGTTCAAGAGTCAGATATTTGACGCAGTCGTTTCAGGTTTTTTGATGCGTAACGTGACCGACGTCCAGCAGGCATTGAAGGAGCAGTACCGCGCCCTCAAAGCTGGCGGACGAATTGTCATCCTCGACACCACACGCCCAAAGAAAAATATCCTCTCCCCGTTTATCTGGATTCACATGCACGTCATCATCCCCACGGTAGGAGGATTACTTTCTGGCGAACGCGATGCCTACAATTATTTACCCGACACCACCGAAGGATTTTTAACAGCCGAACAACTTGCCTCACGCATGACTGCGGCGGGATTCAAAGATGTGGGTTTCAAGAGATTCATGTTTGGGACGATTGCAATTCATTGGGGAGAGAAGTAATGCCTTCCTCCTGAGTGGAACCGCACGTCTTTGCTTTTTGTGTGCGCAGTCGAAAGGCAGTGGCTCAAATACGCTTCGACTGCGTTCGGACGAAAGCACGCCCTCACTCCGCTCAGCGCGAATATACTTCAGGGTTCACACAATTCGGCAAGCGTTCGCCCTTCAAGCCTGCAATCAAATTCTCCGCCGCAAGCAGAGACATTAAATCCCGCGTGCGCTGGCTGGCACTGCCAAGATGCGGAACAATTAGACAGTTTTCCAGCGTCAGCAAAGGGTTGTCCATCGGCAATGGTTCAGGGTCGGTGACATCAAGCGCCGCCGCAAAGATCTGATTGGATTTCAAGGCGTTATATAAAGCAACTTGATCCACAACCCCGCCGCGCGCGGTGTTGACAAGAATTGCGTTCGGTTTCATCTTCGATAGAAAATCTGCATTGACCAGGTGCTTTGTATTTGGTGTCAGCGGGACGTGCAAAGACACAAAATCTGCTTCGTGCAAAAGAGAATCCAAATCCACAGGCTTTGCGCCGTGGACAGCATGCGCAGATGGGTCATGAAAGATCACGCGCATATCAAAGCCTTGCGCGCGTTTTGCCACAGCCTGACCAATCCGCCCAAAGCCTACAATTCCCAAGGTTGAGCCGACCAAATCCGCGCCGAGTAAAAGCTGCGGATGCCATGTCTTCCACTTGCCAGCACGGATGTATTTTTCCCCTTCCATCACGCGGCGTGCGGCGGAAAGCAACAAGGCGAAAGCCATGTCTGCGGTGGCATCTGTCAATACGCCAGGCGTGTTGCCGACGGGAATTCCACGAGCAGTGGCGGCAGCGATGTCAATGTGATCGACGCCTACAGACATGCTGCTGATGATTTTTAGCTGCGAACCAGCAGCGTCCATCAACTCAGCATCCACTTTTTCGGTGAGGGTGCAGAGCAAGCCGTCCACGCCGCGGACTTTTTCAAGCAGTTCTTCACGGGTTGGGGGCATTTCGTGGGTCCATGCTTCGGGCAAGAAATGCTCTTTGATGAGATCCAACCCTCGGGCAGGGATGAGGCGGGAGATAAAAATTTTAGGATGAGTCATGTCCAGAGTATAATCCGCATCATGACAAAAATAAAACAACCGAACTCTCGTCACTGCTTTATTTGCGGGGTGGAAAATCCCGTTGGTTTACATTTGCATATTTATGAAACGGAGCCTGGCGTTGTAGAAACGCAGTACATTGCGCCAGATCATTTCCAAGGCTACCCCGGCGTGCTGCACGGCGGCATCGTGGCAGCCATTATCGATGAGGTCAGTGGACGCGCGCACATGGGGAGCAATTCAGAAAATCCGCGTTTCATGTTCACAGGCAAGCTCGAAGTCAAGTATCGCAAGAATGTGCCAATTGGAAAGATGCTGAAGATCGTCGGCAAGGCAGGCAAGAGCAAGGGAAAGATCGCTGAAGCGTGGGCGGGAATATATGACGCCGAGACGAACGAATTGCTGGCTGAGGGTACGGGCATGCACATCGATGTGCCGAATAATCAATTTGATATTTCACGCTTGGAAGAACTGGGCTGGAAGGTGTATCCTGATTAGGCAAATCATGAAATCCGTTTTATTGGTAACTACAAGCGGAATCCTTGCTGCAATATTTTTATTTTCACCGCGCCTTTCTGTTCATGCGCAGGATGGTTGTGGTTTCAACGCAGATGGAAGTGTGATCCCCTGCCCGCCAACCGAAGAAAGACAGGAAGACCAAAAGAATACGCCGGTCTTCATCCCGCCGACATCGACCTTTACATCCACACCTACAAACACACCAACCTCAACGCCGAGCCCAACGTCTTCGCCAACTCCAACGTCCACAGAAATTCCAGATACAGCGACGCCCACCATTACCCCAACTTTAACAAGTACACCTACTCCAACCCCGATCCCTGTGGCGCAAAGTGCATTACCCGGGGCAGGCATCGGCGCGTTGATCTTGTTCCTGATCGTGGGATTCCTTCTGCCAGCCATCCAAAAGATAAGAACAGCAAGGCGAGGCTATTAACACTCCCAAATGGACAATCTCCTCAGCATCCTCACTTACATTGCCGTCACTGCCTCCGCTATTTCGGGCGCGCTGGAAGCACGCAAGTACAACATGGACATTGTCGGCGCGACCACCACAGCCTTTGTCACTGCCTTTGGCGGCGGCACCGTGCGAGACCTGTTACTTGGGCGAACGCCTGTCTTTTGGGTCGCTGCACCGTGGCTGACCATCATCACGTTCGTTGCGGCAACAATTTCCTTTTATCGCCTTGAATCCATTTCGAATCGATTCCTAGCCACAGCAGACGCAGTCGGACTTGGCTTATTCAGCATCCTTGGCGCAAGCTACACACTCCAGTTGGAACTCTCCCCGATCGTGGCTGTGGTCATGGGAGTCGTCACTGGCATCTTCGGCGGCGTATTGCGCGATCTCTTTTGCAACCGCATCCCCAGCGTCTTTCGCCAAAACACAGAACTGTATGCCACCTGCTCTTTCATCGGCACATGGGTTTTCATCCTGCTTCACTGGCTAAAAGTGGAGCCGTTCTTTGCATCTGCCATGGCAGCCACCGTAATATTTGTTTTGCGCATCGCCGCAGTACGTTTCAAGATGACTCTTCCCGCGCCTTAACCCTGTATAATCAGTACGGAGAAATAAAATGATAACTGCCTACCACAGACCCCAAACATTGGATGAAGCCCTCGCGCTTCTGACTCAACCAAACACCCTGCCCCTTGGCGGCGGCACGCTCCTCTCCCAACCGACATCTGATCCTGTTTCCGTTGTGGATTTACAACGCCTCGGCCTTGATGCGCTCCGCGTCAAAGGCAATGACCTGGAGATCGGCGCAACCTGCACGCTGCAATCCCTACTTGAATCTGAGCATTGCCCTCAAACCTTGAAAACTGCCCTCAAACTCGAAGCTCCCATCAACATCCGCAACGCCGCTTCGGTGGCAGGGACTCTCGTTGCCAGCGATGGTCGCTCTCCATTTGCATCGATGCTGTTGGCGATGGATGCGAAAATAACAATGGTGAGCGGACAAACCTCAGTGGTTGGTATTGGCGAATTCCTTCTAACCCGCCCGCGTGCGTTGATCACTCACATTTCAATCCCTCTCAACACCAAGACCGCATTTGAATTCGTCTCCCGCACCCCAGCAGATAAACCCATTGTTTGCGCTGTGCTTGCGCAATGGAACTCTGGCCGCACGCGCCTGACCCTCGGCGGCTATGGCAAAAGTCCCATGCTTGCAATGGACGGCACCGAAGCGGACGGTCTCGACACCGCCGCCCAGAATGCCTATCACGAAGCCAACGACGAATGGGCATCCGCAGAATATAGAATGGACGTGGCTGCCACTCTCGCAAAGCGCTGTCTGGCTGGCTTGAAGTAGTTCGAGATGGACAAGGTCAAACCTTTTGAAAAAGTCGCGGAACAGTTTCAAATTTCCAAAGAAAGCGCAAAATATTTTCTGAACCATGTTCAGAAAAGTTTCAAGACCGAAAAGCCGTCTCATCGATTAATTTTGGAATTCATTGAAACACAAAAACTTGAAATTCTGCTTACCCCATATGAAATCGCAGTTTTGATGAATGAAAGCGGCGTCTGGGCGTATCCGCTAAACGCCCCGCCGCCTGTCAATATGCCTGACGAGGATTTACATTTTTAGAATCCTGCCTTTACGCTTCCAGCTCTGACCAACGATGATAGGCGCGGGATAATTCTTCATGAATTTCCTGCAAACGTTCCACCGCTTGCGTGATGATCGCGCTCTCCTGCTGATAAAAGGAGGGCGCTTCCATTTTTACATTTAGTTCATGTTGTTCTGCTTCTAACATTTCAATTCTTCGAGGCAGTTCTTCCAATTCACGTTTCTCGTTATAGCTTAGCTTGCGACCCGCGGGTTTTGAATCAGCTTTGGATTCTGCCTGGGTAGTTTGAGCAAGCTTCGGCGGCTTTCCCTGACGCGCAAGTGCAGGCGAGGCGGGAACTATATCCAATTGTTTTTGCCAATCCTCATACCCGCCAATATATTCTTTTACCTTGCCGCTTCCATCCAGGATCAGCGTACTTGTGACAAGATTGTTGAGAAAGGCGCGGTCATGGCTGACAAGCAGGAGCATGCCTTCGTAATCAAGCAGCAGGTCTTCGAGCACTTCGAGGGTTTCAATATCAAGATCGTTGGTCGGCTCGTCGAGGATGAGCAAATTGGCAGGCTTGGCAAACAGGCGCGCGAGCAAAAGGCGATTGCGCTCCCCGCCAGACAGTGCACTGATGGGAGCACGCGCGCGGTCGCGAGTGAAAAGGAAATCTTCGAGGTAACCCATCAAATTGCGAGAGCGGCCGTTGATAGTGATCGTATCGCGCCCCTCCCCGACGTTATCCAAAACAGATTTGGATTCATCCAACTGCGAACGCAATTGATCGAAATAAACAATTTCGAGATTCGTCCCGTGGCGCACTTCGCCCTGCTGGGGTTGAATCTGTTGCATGAGCAGTTTCAGGAGCGTGGTCTTTCCTGAACCGTTCGCGCCGACGATGCCGATTTTGTCGCCGCGCTGGATGGTGGTCGAAAAATCACGGATGACCACCTTCTCGCCATAAGAATAGCTGATGTTTTCCGCTTCGATCACAAGCCTGCCCGAGCGGTTTTCGGTTCCGATCTGCATCTTAACTTTGCCCAGCAATTCACGCCGCTCGCTGCGCGCCTGACGCATCCGCTTCAAAGCACGCACACGCCCTTCGTTTCGCGTACGGCGCGCTTCGATACCTTGACGAATCCACTGCTCTTCCTGTGCAAGTTTTTTATCGAAGGTGGCGTTCTGCGCCTGCTCTGCGGAAAGGATGGCTTCTTTACGCTGCAGGAAAGTAGAGTAATCACAGTCCCAATCATATAGCTGCCCGCGATCCAATTCCACGATACGCGTGGTGAGCTTCTGCAAAAAGACACGGTCATGCGTCACGAATACCAACGTGCCGCCCCAGCGTTTGAGAAAATCCTCCAGCCAGTCAATAGCCTGGATATCGAGATGGTTGGTTGGCTCGTCGAGTAGCAAAAGGTCTGGGTTGCGGACCAAGCCGCGGGCAAGAAAGACGCGGCGCTTCAAGCCTGCGGACAAAATTTCAAAGCGGGCATCAGCATCCAAATCCATAATGGAGATGATCTTGTCCACTTGATGCTGGCGCTGCCACAACTGCTCTTCGTCCAATTTTGATAAATCCACTTCTTCGAGACCCGTTGCGAGGATATCTGCGATGCGCCCGTTCAATCCCTGCGGCACTTCCTGTGGAAGGTATGCTGCGCGTGTATTTTGCTGACGGGCGACAGTCCCTTCGTGCGGAAGAATGTCACCGTTGAGCAGTTTCAACAACGTGGATTTCCCCATGCCATTGCGCCCCAACAGACCGATGCGGTCACCGCGTTCGATCTGTAAATTCACACCGTCCAAGAGACGCGGTCCGCCAAAGCCCAGGCTCACGTCTTGTAAACTGATCAATGCCATGCAGGGAATTTCCTTTGTAGTAAGTGTTTCATCGAGGGCGAATTGTAGCCGATTAATTGGGATGTTGTCCTGAGTCTGGGGAGGGTATAATTAATTTCAGTGAACAGCCTCCCTCTCAACCAAATTCTCAACGGCAATTGCATTAAGATTCTCAACACACTCCCTGAGAACTCGGTGGATGTGGTGTTTGCCGACCCCCCATACAACCTGCAATTGCAAAACGATCTCTACCGCCCAAACATGTCCAAGGTGGATGCGGTCAATAACAAGTGGGATAAGTTTTCAAGTTTTATTGAATATGATGAGTTTACCCGTGAGTGGCTACGCGCAAGCAAAAGAGTGTTGAAAGAAACGGGCACCATCTGGGTCATCGGCTCGTATCACAACATTTACCGTGTCGGTGCGATCATGCAGGATCTGGGATTTTGGATTCTCAACGATGTAATCTGGCTGAAGACCAATCCCATGCCAAATTTCCGCGGCGTGCGTTTTACCAACGCGCACGAAACAATGATCTGGGCGCAAAAGCAGCAAGGCACAAGATACACCTTCAACCACAAGGCGATGAAAGCCCTGAACGATGACCTGCAAATGCGTAGTGACTGGGTTATCCCGTTGGCAACAGGAAAAGAACGCCTCAAATCCAACGGGACAAAGGCTCACCCAACTCAAAAACCAGAGGGACTACTCTATCGGGTTTTGCTCTCGAGTACGAATCCTGGAGACGTGGTGTTGGATCCATTTTTTGGTTCGGGCACAACAGGCGCGGTTGCAAAAAAGCTGGGACGCAATTTCATCGGCATCGAACGCGATAAAAAATATGTCAAGGTCGCGCAAAAGCGCATTGACGCGGTGACCCAATCCCCTGCTGAGGCGCTGGAACTGCACGAAAAACGGAACCAGGTTCGGGTCCCGTTTGGGGCGCTGCTCGAGAGCGGCCTGCTTAAACCAGGTCAAACGTTATATTCTTCCAAAAAAGATTTTCAGGCGAAAATCCTCTCCAACGGACATATCCAATGCGGCGCAACCACGGGTTCGATCCACACGGTCGCAAAATCGTTGATGAAAAACGCGCCCGTGAATGGCTGGGATTTTTGGTGTTATAAAAAGGGAAGCAAAAAACATTCGATCGACACGCTGCGGGAAATGATCCGCGAAAGAACGGAGAAATAAATGTCGGAAATTTTTTTCATCGAAGAAATTGCCGTCGGTCTTTTGTTGATCGCCACAATCGTTGGCGTGCTGGCCAGGCGGCTGCGCATGCCCTACACCGTGGGCCTGGTGGTCGTGGGCGCCGCGCTGGCAATTCTCTTCCGCCAATTTCATATGGAATTGGACTCGGAAATCATCCTGGTCGTGTTCGTCCCGCCTTTGATCTTTGAAGCAGCGTTTCACCTCCCAATTCCCGATTTAAAAAGAAATATATCCGCCATCCTTGTCCTTGCTATCGCCGGGGTGACGTTGACGACCCTGCTTGTCGGCGGCATTGTCGCCTGGGGCACCGGCATGCCGATCGGGTACGCCATTATTTTCGGCGCAATCATCGCGGCGACAGATCCAATTTCAGTGATCGCAATGCTCAAATCACTGGGCGTGCCCAAAAGGCTGCAAATCCTGCTGGAAAGTGAAAGTTTATTAAACGACGGTACCGCCATTGTCATTTTCAATATTGCTGTCGTTGCCGCGACAACCGGCGCATTCAGCCTGCGCAACGGGATCAGCGATTTTATTATCAGCGCGGGCGTCGGCCTAGGCGTGGGATTTGTTCTCGGCGTATTGGCGTCGCTGCTGATCTCGAGAATCGACGATCACCTGATAGAAACTGCGATCACCTTTGTGCTGGCTTACGGTGCATTTGTGCTTGCCGAATCCATCCACGTGAGCGGTGTGCTGGCGGTGGTGGCGGCCGGGCTCGCCAATGGAAATATCGGTCCGCGAGGCATGTCGCCGACCACGCGCATTGTCGTTTTCAATTTTTGGGAATTCATGTCATTTATTTCCAACTCATTCGTCTTTTTGTTGATCGGCCTGGTGACGGACATTTCCCTGATCTTCAGCCACTGGCAGGCAATCCTTTGGGGAATTCTTGCCGCGCTGGTTTCGCGTCTAGTGGTGGTGTATGGATTGCTCACGCCGTTCAAGAACATTTCCATGCACTGGAAACACGTCATTTATTGGGGAGGACTGCGCGGCGCGATCTCGCTTGCGCTTGTGCTCAGCCTTTCCTCCAAGGTGGATTCGGGAGTGAGCAACCAGCTCCTCGCCATGGTATTCGGACTCGTAATCTTCACCCTGCTCGTGCAGGGAACAAGCATGAACACAGTGATCAAAAAGCTGCAGATCATCACGCGGAGGGAAGACCGCATCGAATATGACCTGCGCCGCGCGCGCGCCGTCTCCACACGGGCAAGTTACGAACATGTGGAAAAAATATACAAAAGCGGGATGATCTCCAAACATGTCTGGGAAATCATTTCAGGCGTGCTTTCGCCTTATTCCAAAAACCTGACGGGTGAAGTCAAGGAGATACTGGTCAAACACCCCGAAGTGCAGGCAGAGGAACTGGATACTGCCTGGCGGGAATTCCTGAGTTTCCAACGGCTTCAAGTCACCGAACTGCTTACCAGCAATGCAATCGGTGAAGATGTATACTCCGAATTGACCTCGCAGATCGACCACGCGCTCGACTTGCGCGAAATCCATTGGGATGATATTAAATACCTGAACGAACTCTTCCTGAACGTTTCCACCGAGCCTGATAACGTTTAACCGCAGCGTCCCATCCATATAAACAAGGAACCTTATGTCCAAAGCATTTACCCTTATCAAAGAACAGAACATTCCAGAATTGAATTGTGACGCAAGACTGTACGAACACAAACGTACCGGCGCGCGCCTGTTTTCGATCCTCAACGAGGATGAGAACAAAGTCTTCTCGATCAACTTCCGCACCACGCCAAAAGATTCAACAGGCGTGGCGCATATTTTGGAGCATTCCGTTTTGGGCGGCTCGGAGAAATATCCTGTCAAAGAACCTTTTGTGGAATTGCTCAAAGGCTCGCTTGCGACCTTTGTCAATGCGTTCACATTTCCTGACAAGACTTGTTACCCCGTTGCCAGCCAAAATGAAAAAGATTTTTATAATTTGATCGATGTATACATGGACGCGGTTTTGCATCCGCGCATCACTGAGCAGACGTTGATGCAGGAAGGCTGGCATTATGAGATCAGCGATGTCAATGAGCCGCTGGCGTACAAAGGCGTGGTCTTCAATGAAATGAAAGGCGCGTATTCCTCGCCTGAAAACCTGCTGGCGAAAGTTATTCAGCAATCGCTTTTCCCCAAGCACGTCTACGGCGTGGACTCTGGCGGCGACCCTGCCAACATTCCTGAACTCACCTACGAAAACTTTAGAAGCTTCTGGGAAACATATTATCACCCATCAAACGCGTTTATTTTCTTTTACGGAAACGATGACCCCGATAAGCGTTTGAAATTGATGGAAAGCTATCTCAAACCATACAAGCGGAAGAAGGTCAAATCAGTTGTGCCATTAGTCAAGCCGTTCAAGCGCGCCAAGAAAATCGAATATTCGTATGATGCTGGCGCAGACGCGGACGATATTGAAAATAAGCATTACCTCACGGTCAACTGGAAACTACCCGATACGTCTGACCCTGTGATGAATTTCAGTTTCCACATTTTGGAACATGCGCTCATTGGCACACCTGCTTCGCCGCTCCGCAAAGTATTGATGGATTCGGGTCTTGGTGAAGACCTGGCAGGTCTCGGTCTTGAGTCTGATCTACGTGAGATGATCTTCTCCACAGGGCTCAAAGGCACGCGCGCCCGCCATGCAAAGAAGATCGAAGCCCTGATCATCGAAACATTGCAGAACCTGGTCCGCGACGGCATTGACCCAGAAATGATCGCTGCTTCGGTCAACACCCTTGAATTCCAACTGCGCGAATACAACACAGGCTCATTCCCTCGCGGCATCGCTGTGATGTTGAGCGCGCTCACCACATGGCTGCATGATGGCGATCCGTTCAGTCAACTCACTTTTGAAGCGCCGCTGAATGAGATCAAAACCAGACTCGCAAACGACAGCCACTATTTTGAAAAGATGATCCAGACTCATTTACTGGATAACATCCACAAGACGGTCATCCGCTTCAAGCCCGACCCTGAAATTGGTCGCCGTTTCGAGGAAGAGGAACAAGCCAGATTAAAGTCCGCACGCGAGGCAATGAGCGAGGATAAAGTACGGGAATTGGTTGAGAATGCCAAGCAGCTCAAACTCATGCAAGAGACGCCTGACTCTGCCGAGGCCTTGGAAACCCTGCCAGTATTGGATTTGAAAGATCTCGACAAACAAGTACGGACCATTCCCATCGAAGAGATTCAAGTGCAGGATGCAAAAGTTCTGTATCACGACATCTTCACAAACGGAATTGTCTATCTCGACCTCGGCTTTGACTTGCGCGCCATGCCGCAGGAGTTGTTGCCACTCACTGAGATCTTCGCACGCGCCTTGTTCGAGCTGGGAACGGAGACCGAAGATTACGTCAAGCTCTCGCAACGGATCGGAAAAAGCACAGGCGGAATCCACGGCTCGTCGGTCAGCGTGACAACTCAAAAGTCCAGAGAGAGCGTGGCAATGCTGATGATCAGAGGCAAGTCTACAGTGGAAAAATCCACAGAGATGTTCAACATCCTACGGGACGTCCTCCTCACCACAAAATTTGACAACAAAGAACGACTCAAGCAAATGGTGCTCGAAGAAAAAGCAGGCATGGAATCTGGTCTCGCGCCAGGTGGACACCGCTTCGCGAACACTCGCCTGCGCGCGCAATTCGGCGGCACAGGTTGGGTCAACGACCAGACAAAAGGCATCGGCTATCTTTTCGCGCTGCGCGAACTCGCAAATGACATCGATAAAAAATGGCCGAAGGTTTTGAAGAAACTTGAAGATATGCGTGATGCGCTGATCAACAGCAAGACCATGCTGTGCAATGTGACGCTTGATTCTACCAATTGGAAATCTGTACGTCCGCATTTGGAGAATTTTATTTTTGCGATGCCTGTGAAGGATGCAAAAATCAAGCCGTTTGAGACTACGGCAACTATCGAGAAGGAAGGCCTTGCCATTCCCGCGCAGGTTAACTACGTGGGCAAAGGCGCAGACTTGTACCAGCTTGGCTACGAATATGACGGCTCGGCGGAAGTCATCACGGGATATTTACGTATGACGCATTTGTGGGAAAAGATCCGCGTGCTGGGCGGCGCGTATGGCGCGTTCGTGCAATTTGATGACAGCACTGGCGTGCTCACTTTCCTTTCATACCGCGACCCGAACGTCACAGCAACGATTAAAAATTACGACGACGCGGCCACCTTCTTGAAAGGGCTTGATGCTTCACGCCTATCAGATAATGAATTAAAGAAGTCCATCATCGCTGCCATCGGCGAACTGGATGCCTATCAGCTCCCTGATGCAAAAGGATATACTTCGATGATGCGCTACATCACTGGCCGAACGGACGAGATCCGCCAGAAGATCCGTGATGAAGTATTGTCTACAAACGGTGAGGACTTCATCGCCTTTGGCGAAGTGCTTGAAAAAGCAGCACAGTCGAATGCCGTGGTCGTAGTCGGTTCACAGGCTGCGATTGAAGGCGCTAAGATTGGGCTGAAAGTGACAAAGGTTTTATAGAAAATATTGTCCAAATTGGAGTACACATGAACATCACACTCAAAATCAATGGCATTGAACAAGCGATAGACACAGCACCTTCCACTACCCTGCTTGGCGCGCTGCGCGGGCTTGGGTATCACGGAGTCAAATTTGGTGACGAGGGCGGGCTCTCTGGTGCAGATACGGTTTTGTTGAACGGCAAACCTGTCAACGCGGGGTCGCTGCTTGCGGCGCAAGCCGAAGGCCACAACATCGCCACCATTGAAGCGCTTGGCGAACATCCCGAACAAGGCTGGAAGAAAACCGACGGCCTGCATCCGCTGCAAAAGGCTTTCGTTGAGTCTGGAGCCATCCAATGCGGATACTGCACGCCCGCGCAAATTCTCGCAGCCAAGAGTCTGCTTGAGAAAAACAGCAACCCAACTGAAGCGGAGGTCCGCGAGGCGATCTCGGGTGTCCTTTGTCGCTGCACGGGGTATCTCAAACCCGTCCAAGCCATTATGAAAGCTGCGGCGGAAATGCGCGGTGACGAGCCGATTGACATTTCATCCATCAATTGGGATTTCGGAACACCCAAGCCGGATGCTCCTCAAGGAGACGCGCCCGCCTCTTCTTCTACGGGTGTGCTGGTTCGACCCAAGGTAGTTGTCACACCCGAAAGCCAGACCTGGCAAACCGTCGGCAAGCCTGAGATCAAAGTGGACGCGATCAAGCTTGTGCAAGGCAAGCCCGCTTTCACAGGCGACTTTGAAAAACGTGGATTGCTTCATGCAAAAGTTTTGCATTCCCCGCATGCACATGCAAAAATCAAAAAGATAGATATAACCAAAGCCAAAGCACTGGACGGCGTTGCGGCAGTGTTGACCTGGCAGGATATTCCGCGAGTTGTGTATTCCACCGCAGGACAATCGGACCCGATCCCCGGCCCGTTGGACATCTTCTCGCTGGATAACAAAGTCCGTTTTGTCGGCGACCGCGTTGCGTTCATTGCGGCAGAAACAGAGGAAATTGCAAAGAAGGCTTTGTCATTAATCGAAGTTGAATATGAAATTCTGCCATCCATTCTGGATTCACGCGAAGCGATGAAATCGGATGCAATCAAGATTCACGACGAGCCCGAATATGTCAACTTCGCAGATTCAAATCCTGAAAAAAATCTTGCTGCTGAAATCCGCATTGACATTGGCGACGTGGAAAAAGGTTTTCAGGAAGCAGATGAAATCTTTGAAGCAGAATACGAAGTACCGAAAGTTCAACAGGCGCACATCGAACCACATATCGCTGTCACTTATTGGGACGAGGATGATCGTCTGGTCATTCGCACGTCCACGCAGGTTCCGTTCCACGTCCGCAGAATGCTCGCGCCTGTGCTGGGATTGCCTGTCAAAAGAATCCGCGTCATCAAGCCGCGCATCGGCGGCGGCTTCGGCGGCAAACAGGAAGTGTTGATGGAAGACGTGGCGGCACATCTCACGATTGCCACAAAGCGCCCTGTCATTTACGAATATACCCGCGAAGAAGAATTCATTGCCGCGCGTTCGCGTCATCCCATGCGTGTGCGAATGAAGACAGGCGTGAAGAAAGATGGCACCATCACCGCCAACTCGATGTACGCGCTTTCCGACACAGGCGCATATGGCTGCCACGCATTGACCGTCACTGGAAATACAGGTCACAAGGCCATGGCGCTGTATGTTGGCGATGGCGAATATCGCAAAGCCCCCAATATCCGCTTTTATGCGGACGTGGTTTACACCAACACCCCGCCCGCCGGCGCATTCCGTGGATACGGCGTGCCGCAAGGCTACTGGCCGCTTGACAGACACATGGAAAAGATCGCCCGCGCAATGGGATTTGACCCAATTGATTTTCGTTTGAAGAATGCAATTCACCCAGGCGAATACCACCCCTTCTCCACCGCATGGAACGAAGGCCGAGAGCCGCGCCCAGAGATCATCCACACCGTTGGATTGGAACAATGCGTAGCGCAAGGTCGTGCCGCGATCAATTGGGATGACAAATTCAATAACGATGCCTGGAAACAAATCAAAGATGTCCCACACAAGAAAAAAGGTATTGGCGTAGCAATGGTCATGCAAGGGACTGCGATTCCATACCTCGATATGGGCGGCGCATCCATCAAAATGAATGACGACGGCTCCTTCAACCTTTTGGTTGGCGCCACCGACCTCGGCACAGGCTCAGATACGGTCCTCGCGCAAATGGCTGCTGAAGTGCTGGGCGTCCCCGTTGAAGATATCATCTGCTATTCATCGGACACGGATTTCACGCCGTTTGATAAAGGCGCGTACGCATCCTCAACAACTTATATTTCTGGCACAGCCGCAACCAATGCAGCAAAGATCGCAGCGGAGAGAATTAAAATTCGCGCAGCTACCATGCTTGGCGTAGATGACCCGAATTCGATCCTTTTACGAGACCGTCAGGCCCATGCTCCAAACGGAAAATCTGTTTCGATGGCCGATATCGCACTCGATACGCT
>JACZJB010000265.1 GCA_014860805.1 Anaerolineales bacterium | reverse complement strand
GAGTGGCGCTCGACCCCGTCTCGGTCGAGATCACCTACGGGCTCGAACGCATCCTCATCGCGCTCAACAACGCCAAAGCCATCTGGAACGAGGAATACGGTGCAGGCGTCACCTATGGCGAGATCCGCCGTCAGGAAGAGTTCGAACACTCCAAATATTATTTCGAAACCGCCGACGTCGAACGCGTCCGCGCCATGTACGACCTCTTCTCCGCCGAAGCCGACGCCTGTCTCGCGGGTGGTCTCATCGTCCCCGCGCACGACTACGTCCTCAAATGCTCGCACTGCTTCAATATTTTAGATACCCGCGGCGCAATTTCTGTTGCCGAGCGTCAGGCATTTTTTAGACGCATCCGCGAACTAGCCAAAGGTGTGGCAGTCTCCTATGGCGAACAGCGCAAATCTTTAGAATATCCGTTGTTGAAAAAAGTTGAAGGTTCAAAGGTTGCAGGTTCGCAAGTTGAACCAACTTTCAAACCTTCCAACTTGCAACCTGCCAACTTTATTTTAGAAATCGGCGTCGAAGAACTCCCTGCAGATGATGTGGACTCCGCCTACTCGCAACTCGTTACTCGTATCCCGTTACTTCTCAACGAACTGCGACTCGACCACAAAGACATCCGCATCTTCACTACCCCGAGGCGGCTCATTGTTTCAGTGGACTCTCTCTCCCCGAATCAGCCCGACCGCGAAGACCTTGTCAAAGGTCCGCCTGCTGATAAAGCCTTCGACAAAGACGGCAAGCCCACTCAAGCCGCGCTTGGTTTTGCCAGGAAAAATAATCTCGACCCTGCGGCACTCGAAGCCCGCGAAATTGACGGTGGAAAATACGTTGCCGCTGTCGTCAAACAAAAGGGACGCCCCACTCCCGAAGTTCTCGTGGATGCTTTGCCCAAATTAGTCGAAAGCATCAAGTTCGAAAAATCCATGCGCTGGAACGACTCAGGTGTAGCGTTTTCACGTCCCATCCGCTGGTACGTTGCCCTGCTGGGTGACATGGTCATCCCGTTTGAGTATGCTGGCGTGACCTCTGGAAATATTTCTCGCGGCTTACGCCCTTACGGCTCACCTGAAATCATAATCCCCTCTGCTGAAAAATATTTTGATGTGATTCGCGAAGCGGGTATTCTGCTCGATAAAGAAGAACGCAAAGCATCCATCGTCGAACAGGTCAACCAAGCCGCGTCCCTCATTGGCGGACAAGCCATCATCGAAGAAGGCTTGCTCAACGAAGTCACCAACCTCGTTGAGATGCCCACTGCCGTCATGGGTGGCTTCAACGAAGAATTCCTTTCATTGCCAAGAGATGTTTTGATTTCGGTGATGAAGAAACATCAACGCTATTTCCCTGTCCAACGCGTAGGGGCGACCCTACAAGCGGGGTCGGGAAATGAGTCAGGCAAGGCTTCTTCACAATCTGGCGCATCGTCAGACCCTGACGGGTCGCCCCTACTGGCAAAATTTATTGCGATTAGAAATGGGGATGACATCGGCATCGACACCGTCCGCGAGGGGAATGAACACGTCCTCGGCGCGCGCTTTGCTGACGCCAACTTCTTCGTCCGCGAAGATGTCAAACTCAAGCTCGAAGAATATCGTCCCAAATTATCTGCGCTCACCTTCCACACCAAACTCGGCTCCATGCTTGACAAGTCAGACCGCATGTTGAAACTCGGCGCGGAATTGGGTGAGATGCTTGGCTTCAAAGATGTGAAGGACATAAAAAATCTGGCGCGTGCAATTTACCTTTCCAAAGCCGACCTCGCAACTCAGATGGTGACCGAAATGACTTCGCTGCAGGGCATCATCGGCGGCGAGTACGCGCTGCGCTCTGGTGAGTCCGCAGATGTGGCACAGGCAATTTCCGAACAATATCAAACCGTGCCGCAAAGCAAGATCGGTTTGGCTCTCGCCCTGTCAGACCGCCTTGACTCTCTGGTTGGACTTTTCGCCGCCGGGCTTGCTCCCACAGGCGCGAAGGACCCCTTCGGCTTGCGCCGCGCCGCGATTGGCGTTGTACAGCCGCTCATCGAACACGGCATGGACTTTGATCTCGCACTCGCTGTGAAGAAATCCGCGAAAACCCAGCCCATCGAAGTCAGCGATGAAGCGCAACTGAAAATTCTGGAATTCATCGCAGGCCGTTTGAAGGTTGTCCTCGGTGATATGGGCTTCAAGCACGATGTCATCGAAGCCGTTCTTGCGGCGCAATCCAACAACCCTGCGGGAACGGTTCGCGCGGTGAAGCAGTTATCCGCTTGGGTGGGACGCGAAGATTGGTCATCCATTTTGGACGGCTTCGCCCGCTGCGTCCGCATCACCCGCGATCAAAAGGAAGTTTTCAAGGTCAACGAGAAATTATTCGTTGATAAGGAAGAGAAAGATTTGTTCGCAGCGATTCAGAAAACTGCGAGGGATCAACCTTCCACCGTTGACGAATTTTTAGAGATCGTCACGAAACTCATCCCATCCATTACTGCGTTCTTCGATAAAGTGCTGGTCATGGCGGAGGATGTGAAAGTGAAAGAGAACAGGCTGGGCCTATTGCAAAGAATCGCTAGCCTCGCAAATGGCATCGCAGACTTGAGTAAGCTGGAAGGCTTCTAAGAAAAAGGACGGGTCTCAACCCGTCCTTTTTCTTAGAAAAGCCTAATTTCAAATTAATCCAAATTCGGACTGGTTTTGTATAATTTATTCAAGATGGTGCCATAACTTAACGGAGAGTCTGTTTTCGCCAGGTTAATTTATAAAAAGGAGAAAGACCATGTCCAAGCGAGTTGTCATTGCGGTATTGATCAGCCTTGTTGTGATCGTGGCGGCTTTTACCAGCGTGAGAGCATTGGGAGGGGTCTTGCGAAAAGCGGAAGCAAATAATACTGCTTCCATGTCTGTACATAATCAAGTATTGGGAAAGAAAAACCCGGATGCTGCTGCTCCATACTTTTTTGATGATGGCATGGATTCGGGCCACGATTGCGGGTCAGACTCGACGATGGATTACTAAATAGAGGATATCTGGGGCAAGGTAAAATTTGAGAATTGCAAATGCGGCGGACGCGATCGTCCCGCCGCATTTTATTTTTATGATTTAGTCATATTTCTACGGGATTATTGAGGTATTATAAATTTAGTATGGCAGAACAAGATCGGAATCAATTGCAGCATGCAGAGAAGCTCTTGCGTGAGGGGAGAAAACGCGAGGCAAGTTCCTTTCTGGCTGGGTATCTCCAGCAGCACCCCAATTCTACGCATGGCTGGTGGCTGCTTAGTTTTGCCGTCCCTGACCTGAAGCAGCAGATCGATTGTGTGGAGCGTGTCTTGCGGATCGACCCGCACAGCGCGCTTGCGCAGGCACGCCTGGATAAACTGCGGGAGAATTCATCCGACCTGCCGCCGCCCGTCCCGCCGTTCGTGGAAAAAATTTCATTTGACGAGCCCGAAGAAGTCCCTTCAGTTCAACCCCAAAAACAAGATTCAAAACCTGTAGCCGCGCAGGCGCCTGCTCCCGTTGTGAAGAAGAAGAAGAGCCGCACCTGGCAATATGTGATCCTTATAGTGATCGCCTGCATATTGCTCGCAGTGATCGGCGTTGCTGCAGTCATGTTGATTCAAAACGATCGTTCCACCGCAACGGCAACACCCGCGTCCTTTACACAGATCTCTCTGCCGCCTACATGGACTCCGCCTCCAACCACCACGCGTGGCCCCAGTCTGACGCCCTACCCGACCATTACCCCGGTCATCCTCCCGACATTGGATGTCACCCCAACCAGCACCGCGACAGATTTCACCAGCCCTTAAACGGGTTGTTATTAACGACGAAGTCAAAGGGATGTTGGGTTTGCAGTAGCCGTCCCGGTATTTCAGAAATATTTTGGGGAAGTTTGCTTATTCTGTAAATGCGTCTATAATTCAAGCACCCATGTCCACATTAGATGAAATAAAATCCCGCATAGATATTGTTGATCTCGTCTCTGAGGCGGGTGTTAAACTGCGTCATGCGGGCAAGAACTACACGGGCTTCTGTCCCTTCCACGATAACAAACGTTCGCCTGCTTTCGTGGTCTGGCCTGAATCTGGGACATGGCGCTGCTTTGGTCAATGCAACGAAGGCGGAGACATCTTCAAGTTTGTGATGAAGCGCGAGGGATTGGATTTCAAGGAAGCCATGCAGAAGCTGGCTTTGCGCGCAGGCGTGGAGATCAAGGAATATCAGCGCGAGAGTCCCGAGCAAAAAGAAGCCTACCAGAACCTGCGTAATTTGCTGGAAGATGCGGTCATTTATTACCGCACCCAGCTTTTTGCGAACAAGGATATTTTGACCTACCTCCACGAAAAACGTGGATTGACCGACGCCACCATCGAAACCTTTGGGCTGGGATTTGCTCCGAGCGGCTACGACAACGCTTTGAAATATTTCACTCAACGCGGCTTCAAGGAACACGAATTGCTCGAAGCGGGTCTGCTCACCGAACGCGAAGACGGCAGGCGTTATGACAAATTCCGCAACCGCATCATGATTCCCATCCGTGATGAGCAGGGACGCATGGCAGGCTTTGGCGCGCGCATCGTGGACCCGAACGATATTCCCAAATTTTTGAACTCTCCTGAAACGCCGGTCTTTTCCAAGGGACGTTTGCTCTACGGCTTGGACAGAGCTCGCAAGCCCATCCGCGCCGCTGACCAGGCTGTGATCGTGGAGGGCTATCTGGATGTCATCGCCCTGCATCAGGCGGGCTATGAGAATGTCGTCTCGCCGATGGGCACCGCATTGACGGAAGACCAGCTGCGTTTGCTGAAAAAGTCCACGCGGCGGATTGTGCTGGCGCTCGACCCCGATGCGGCGGGTCAAAAAGCCGTCCTGCGCGGACTCGATGCGGCCCGCTCCGCTATGGATCGCGAGGGTGAACTTGGTTTCGATGCGCGCGGCTTATTAAAGAATGAAGCCCGTCTGCAAGCGGATCTGCGCGTGGCAGCCATGCCCGATGATCTCGACCCTGATGAGATCGTGGCGCGTGATAAAGAGGAATGGAAGCGTCTCATTGAAAATGCCAAGCCCATCGTCACCCATGTGATGGATTCGCTGGCGGCTGGGCAGGATTTGAACGATGCCAAGACCAAGACGCAAATTGCGGCGCAGGTACTCCCTTTAATTGAAGACCTTCCCAATCCATTGGAACGCGACACGTATCGTCAGGCGTTGTCGCGGTTGTTGAAGGTGGATGAACGCTCCTTGACGGCGACTCAGGTTCAAGGTCCGGTATTGAGGCGCAAGCCGCGGGAGACTGTTCAACGCCCAAAGGTGGAAATGACCGTAGCGGCGGTCAACCCGCGGCTGAAGATCGAATCGTATTGTTTGGGTGTTTTATTCCGCAAGCCTGAGTTGTTATATCGCCTGGACCGGAAGCTGCAGGAGTTCGGGCTTAGCCCGCTGGCGGTGGAGGACTTCGAGTATACTGACCATCAGTTGTTGTTTGGCGTGGTGCGCCAGGCGGTACAGCAGGATGAAAAAGACCATCAAAATTTTATGATGGGTCATCTGCCCGAAGCCGTGGAAATTCTTTCCCGCGAACTGCTTGCGCAGACTGAAAAAATGGACACCTTCGATGATAAACTGCTCGAAGAACTGCTCTTTCGCTTTTTGGATCTGCGCCGCGCGCATGCCATGCTGAATGTAAACCAGCTTCGTTTTTTGCAGGAGGATGAGCAGCAGCAAGGCGGAACCAACATAAAACTGTATCAGGAGCAAGCCATTCAATTTACCCGCCTGTTACATAACCTGGACCAGGCCAAGCGCAAGATCGTAAAAAGATAATCGAGTTATTCGGCTGGTTTGAATTTTACACACACCGTATTTTGAAAAAGGGAAACCATGCCCGCAAAAAGCAAACCAAAGATTAGATCGAAGGCGAAAGCCAAACCAAAACCGAAAGAAAAAAAAGAGCAGGCTGCGCGAAAAGGAAAACCACAAAAAGAACACCTTTCAGTGGACAACGTTTTGGAGACGCTGGTTGAGGAAAAAAGCGACCTGATTCCAGATGACGCCATTGAACCGGATGAACTCCTGCTTGCCCAGCAGGAGGATGAGTTCGATGATGCGCTGCCCCTGCGTTCCAGCGAGGTTGCTGCCGAACTTTCCGAAGACCCCGTGCGGTTGTATTTGCGCGAGATCGGGCTGGTAAAACTTCTTGATTCCGACAGCGAGTTTCGGCTTGCCACCATCATCGAAGCGGACCGTTTGATCGGCTCGCTGCGCAAAATGAAACAACGCAAAGGGGTTTCGCTTCCTGCTTCCATTTATCATTCGCTTATTGCCGATATGCTTACCTCGTGGGATCGTCTCATTGAAGATGCTGAACGCATTGAACATGAACTCCCCGATCTGGCTTTGCTGGTCGCTGAATCCCAGTCGCTGCACGCAGGCTGGGAATTTGATTCTCCCTCCTACCTGCGGGCTTATCTGGATAACGGTCATTGGGGCACGGACCATCTTTGGGATAATCTTGCCCGACATGCCTATTCGGTCTATCTCAGCCTGTACCTGCTTCCGTATAAATATGCAGAGTGGCTGCTGACACATATCCGCGACCATCACACTTTCCCATTGCAGCGTACTCTGAACCGCAACCTGCCCCCGGACGATGAACTGCTAACAGAAATGGAACTTGTCCATTTGCGTGCCTTGGATGCCAATCAGGCGCTCATCCGCGCGAACCTGCGTTTGGTGGTGAGCGTTGCCAAACGCTATCTTGGGCGCGGCATCTCTTTCCTGGACTTGATTCAGGAAGGCAACATGGGCTTGCTGCGCGCCATCGGCAAGTTCGACCCGCGCCGTGGATTCAAATTCAGCACCTACGCCACCTGGTGGATTCGCCAATCCATCAACCGCTCCATTGCCGAGCAAGCGCGCACGATCCGCATTCCCGTACATTTGTTTGAATCCATCTCCCGCATTTTGCGCGCGCAGCGGCATCTCACACAAGCGTTGGGACGCGAGCCAAATAATGAAGAGCTCGCGCTTGAAGTGGGCTATCTCTCCGCGGCGGATGTGCAGGTGGTCTTGCGCGCTCACGCCGAAGGGAAGCCTGTCATCCCCGAGATTCAACAACGGCTGGATATTGCCTCGCAAAAAATTCATCGCGTGCTGCGCTCTGCCGAGGAACCCGTCTCGCTGGAAGGCCCCGTGGGCGATGAGGACTCAAGCACGCTGGGCGACTTCATCGAAGATGAAGATGCGCCCTCCCCAATGGATGCTGCCGCCAAGGAAATGCTGCGTGAACAGGTGCAGCACGCGCTCGAGTCGCTTTCAGAACGCGAGCGCGAAGTATTGGAGTTGCGCTTCGGTTTGAAAGACGGCAAGGAGCACACCCTCGAAGAGGTGAGCCGCTATTTTGACGTTACCCGCGAACGCATCCGCCAGATCGAAGCCAAGGCGCTGCGGAAGCTGCGTCACCCCGCAAGGAGCAGGGAACTGCGCGATTATTTGGGAGATTAGAAAAATCAGGAGGCAGTCTAAAAGTAGACTGTCTCTTTTTTATGAGTATTGGGGAGTTTTTCCACTGAATTCGATTACAAAGACCCAATATGACTAATATCACCATTTTTGTGAAAAGAGGCACTTTTTCTAGCCTCTAAAAATCTCTTGTGATATACTACGCCGAACGTGCCAGATTTCACGCATCAATGAGGTGTCAAACATGTTGGTGGAATATATTGCCATCGCGGTCATGATCGCGGTAGCCACTTTGATCGCTTTTATCGCAATTGGGCTGGGGGAGTTATTCGGGCCAAAGAAAAAATCAGAAGCAAAAGACATGCCCTACGAATCAGGCATGAATCCATACGGCGAAGGGACGCGGCGCATGCCTGTCCGCTTTTATCTTATTGCCGTATTGTTCATTCTGTTTGATATTGAAGTGGTGTTCTTTTTGCCCTGGGCCGTTGCCTTCCGCAAGCTGGGCATCTTCGGCCTGATCGAAATGGCGATCTTTATCGTTATCCTGCTTATCGGTTATGTGTACGCATGGAAAAAAGGAGCGCTTGAATGGGAGTAGAACAGAAACTCGGAAATATGGGCGTGGTCACCACCACGCTTGAGAACGTGGTCAACTGGTCTCGCACGAACGCCATGTGGCCCATGCTGTTCGGTCTGGCTTGCTGCGCCATCGAGATGATGTCCGCGCAGGCGGCGCATTATGACATGAGCCGCTTCGGTATGGAACTGATGCGTGCCAGCCCGCGCCAGTCAGATTTGATGATCGTAGCGGGACGCGTCTCGAAGAAAATGGGGCCCGTCCTTCGCCGTTTGTATGACCAGATGCCCGAACCGAAGTGGGTAATCGCCATGGGCGATTGCGCCTCCTGCGGCGGCGTCTTCAATAACTATGCCATCTATCAGGGCGTGGATGAAGTTGTCCCTGTGGATGTGTATGTGGCGGGCTGCCCGCCGCGCCCCGAAGCCTTGATCCACGGTGTGTTGACTGTGTATGAAAAAGTAAAAGGCGATACGTTCAAGGATCTGGCTAAGAGATAATACGTCACTGAGTCATGTCATTGCGAGGGCGTCCTTGTTCTTTGCCCGACGCAATCCCCAGCTGGGTGAGAGATTGCTTTGTCGGGGAAAGCACCCTCCACGCAATGACATAATTGCACTGACATGGTGAAAACTATGGATAAAAAACTCGAACCAATCGTAAAAGCAATGCAGAGCAAATTCAGCGCGACCCTTGAAGAGTTTCGCGCTGAAGTGCATTTGTTCGTGAAACCCGAGCAGATCGTGGACGCATTGACTCTCCTGCGCGATGAATACAATTTTGAATTACTCTCGGCGTTAACTGCGGTGGACTATCATCCCCAGTCAACGCCGCGTTTTCATGTTATTTACCAGCTCACCTCCCTTGCGAAAAACCTGTCAGTGCAGTTGCGGGTTCCAGTAAACGGAGACAGCCCCAAGGTCCCGACTGTGACGCGGGTCTATGCCATGGCGAATTGGCGTGAACGTGAATTGATCGATATGTTCGGCATCGAAGTCGAAGGTCATCCCGATCCGCGCCGCATTTTGATGCCCGATGGTACCGAAGGACACCCGCTCCGCAAAGATTTTCCGCTCGGCTATGAAGAACCGCAGTTCACTTTTAACTTCGATGAAATCGATCTGCGCAAGCCGTATGCAAAGGAATAATTATGTCCCAGATTGAAGAAGTCAGTTTAGAGCAATTCAAACATCTTGTTTCCGAACGCGCGCTGACAGGCGAGACCATGCTGTTGAACATGGGTCCGCAGCATCCGTCCACGCATGGCGTGCTACGCCTGCTTTTGGAATTGGACGGCGAGATCGTTGTCAACTGCATTCCCGATATTGGCTTTTTACACACGGGGATCGAAAAGAACATGGAAGCCAAGACCTACCAAAAGGCTGAGGTGATGACCGACCGCCTCGATTACATGAACACGATGGGCAATAACCTTGCCTATGTAATGGCAGTTGAAAAATTGATCGATGTGGATGTGCCTGCACGCGCGCAGGCATTGCGAGTCATTCTCGTGGAATTGCAGCGCATCGCTTCGCATCTCGTCTGGCTTGGCACCTCAGGCCTCGACCTCGCGGCCATGTCCATGTTCCTTTATTGCTTCCGTGAACGTGAACAGATCCTCGATATCTTTGAACTGGTCTCCGGACAGCGCATGATGACGACGTACATCCGTCCCGGCGGCGTCTGGCGCGATGTGCCCGTGGAATTTGAAAAAGCAGTGCGCGATTTTATCAAGATCTTTCCAAAGCGCATTGATGAATACGAAACCTTGCTGACAAAGAATCCTCTCTTCATTGACCGCATGGTGGATATCGGCTATTTGAGCAAAGAGACGGCTCTTTCCTACGGGGTAACGGGTCCCGTACTACGGGCATCCGGCGTCGACTGGGACTTGCGCAAGGCCCGTCCATACATGGGCTATGAACAATATGATTTCAACGTACCGATCCGTACCGAAGGCGATACGTACGCCCGTTATCTTGTCCGCGTTCAGGAATTGCGCGAGTCGCTGAAGATCGTGGAACAGGCATTGAATAAACTGCCGATGGGTCCCGTCCGCTCGGATAACCGCAAATTTGTTCCGCCGCCGCGTTCAGAGATCGGTGTGAGCATGGAGTCTCTCATCCATCACTTCAAGTTGTGGACAGAAGGTTTCCCTGCACCGAAGGCTTCGGTTTACAGCGCAATTGAATCCCCGCGTGGTGAATTGGGGGTCTTCCTCGAGGGAGATGGCGGTCCCAAGCCTTTGCGTGTGCACATGCGTACTCCTTCCTTTGATAATTTGGGTGTACTTTCCCAGATCGTAAAGGGATACCTGGTGGCTGACCTTGTCGCCATTCTGGCATCCATTGACATCGTCCTCGGAGATATTGACAGATGAGCCTTGAGAAAACATATCCGAAGGAAGTAAAACAAATCCTTGCCAAATATCCGCCGGAGCATAAACGCTCGGCGGTCATGCCGCTCCTGTATCTTGCCCAGCGCGAGGAAGGCTATATCACTAAGTCTGCCATGCAGGACATTGCGCAAATGTTGGATATTACCGAAACAGAAGTTGCCTCCATTGTCGGTTTTTACTCCTTGTACCACGATGAAAAAGCCGGCAAGTACCGCATGCAAGTCTGCACAGACCTGCCTTGTGCTTTGCGCGGCGCAGATGAATTCCTTAATAACCTGTGCGGCAATCTTGGCATCAAGGTCGGTGAAACGACTCCTGACGGTCTCATTACTGTGGAAGCCGTAATGTGCCTTGCCTCATGCGACAAAGCCCCCATGTTCCAGACCCAGGGACCGGACGGCATCAAGTATCATGACCTGATGACAATCGACCGTACCATGGAATTGATCGATGCTCTCAAACAGGCGAACAAGGAGGAGAAGTAATGGCTTACGTCCTTTTACGCCATCGTGATATTCCGGACATCAACAAGATCGATGTCTATAAAAAGAACGGCGGCTTTGCGGCTCTCAAAAAAGCTGTGACGAAGATGCAGCCCGTCGAAGTGACCAATGTGGTCAAAGACTCTGGCCTGCGCGGACGCGGCGGCGCGGGATTCCCGACTGGCATGAAGTGGTCCTTCATTGATAACAAGAACTGGCCGCATTACGTAGTTGCCAATGCGGATGAATCCGAGCCGGGCACCTTCAAAGACCGTGAGATCATGGAAAGCAATCCCTTCCAGTTTTTGGAAGGACTGGCGCTTGCCAGTTATGCCGTCTCTGCGAATACCGCGTACATTTATTTGCGCGGCGAGTTCTGGCAGTTGGCTGCCTTTCTTGATGAAAAGATTGCGGAAATGGAAAAAGCCGGGTATCTCGGCGATAACCTTTTCGGAACCGAATACTCGTTGAAGATATATACCCATCTCGGCGCTGGCGCCTATATCTGCGGCGAAGAGACCGCGCTGCTTGAATCCATTGAAGGCAAACGCGGACAACCTCGTGTGCGCCCGCCCTTTCCTCCCTCTTATGGGCTGTACGGCAAGCCGACCATCATCAACAATGTGGAAACGTTTACCAACGTTCCAATGATTCTCGCCAACGGCGCAGATTGGTACAAAGCCATGGGCACAATGGACAGCGCGGGAGTGAAAATCTTCTCGCTTTCAGGCCGTGTGCGCAAGCCCGGTAATTACGAATTGCCTTTCGGAACCACCTTCCGCCAGTTGATCTATGAACATGCGGGCGGCGTTCAGGAAGGAAGGCCCATCAAAGCGATCATGCCTGCCGGCGCATCCTCTTCCTTGATCGTTGTGGACGATAAAGTGCTTGATACCCCGATGGATTACGCATCGGTTCGCACGCTCGGCGCGGACCTCGGATCTGCATCGGTCATCGTGCTGGATGACACCGTCGATATTGACTGGGTCATCAACAAGACCATCAAATTCTTCAAACATGAATCCTGCGGAAAATGCACGCCCTGCCGCGAAGGCAACTATTGGATGAAGAACCTTACCAGCCGCATTCATTCAGGCAGGGGTTCATCGGAAGATGTAGACCTGCTCTTGAATGTTGCCAAACAAATGCAAGGCAAATGTTTGTGCGCGCTGGGCGAATTTTCCACAATGGCTGTGGTGACTGGTATCGAACGATTCCCGCAGGATTTCAAAAAAGTAGTAAAGGCTTAACGGAGCACGCATGACGAAACAAGTCACGCTTTCAATTAATGGAATAAGTGTAACTGTCCCGGACGGAACTTTGGTGGCAGATGCGGCAAAGATGGCGGGCATTGATATCCCCGTCTTTTGCCATCATCCCAAACTTGAGCCTGTCGGCATGTGCCGCATGTGTCTGGTGGAAATCGGCCGCCCCATGTTGGACCGCAACACAGGGCAGGTGGTGATCGAGAACGGCCAGCCCAAGATCCAATTTATGCCCAAACTGGAAACCGCCTGTACCAACCGCGTTTCCGAGGGCATGGTCGTGATGACAGTGTCAGACAAGGCGAAGGATGGACAGAAGGGCACCGTCGAATTTTTGCTTACTTCGCATCCGCTGGATTGCCCGGTCTGTGACAAGGGTGGCGAATGCCCATTGCAAAACCTGACCATGCAATTCGGTCCGGGAAAGAGCCGCTTTCATTATGATGAAAAACTGCACCTCGAGAAGCAGGTCCCGCTGGGTGAGTTGATCTGGCTCGACCGCGAACGCTGCATCCAATGTGCGCGCTGTATCCGTTTTCAGGATGAGGTTGCGGGCGAGGCAGTGCTTGGTTTCGATGAACGCGGACGCAATACCCAGATCGTTTCGCTTTCGGACCCCGGATTTGATTCTGTTTTCTCAGGCAATACCACCGATATTTGCCCTGTCGGCGCGTTGACCACAGCAGACTTCCGCTTTGGCGCCCGCCCGTGGGAATTAAAAGCGGAAGCCTCCATTTGTACGCAATGTCCCGTGGGATGCAATACCACTCTCAACACACGCCGCGAAGCAAAAGCCGGCGGTGATATTGTGGTGAAACGCGTCATGCCGCGCCAGAACGAGGAAGTGAACGAGATCTGGTTGTGCGACAAGGGACGTTTTGCCCATCACTACACTGAAAGTAAAAAGAGACTCACCAGGCCGATGATTCGCAAGGAAGAAAAACTTGCGCGCGCTTCATGGGATGCAGCCACAAAGTTTGCGGCAGAGAATTTCGTCTCTGCCAAAAAGAATTTCGTTGTGCTGGCGTCAGGCCGTTTGGCAAATGAAGATTTGTTCAACCTCAAATCTCTGGCAGACCATGCAGACGGCACGGCCATTTTGTATTCCGATATGGGCGGCGGCGATTTAACCCAGTTGGTGGGTGTGGGTGCCGGCACGAACATCGGCAAGATGGGCGCAGGCGATGCGATCCTTGTGGTGGCATCTGACCTATATGAAGAAGCTCCTATTTGGTGGCTGCGTGTGAAGCAAGCCGCAGACCGCGGCGCAACCTTGATCGTTGCAAATCCGCGCGCGACCAAACTGGATAAATTTGCGAAGTTCGTGATCCGTTACGCGTATGGTGATGAAGTAAAAACCATCAGCGATTTCAGCAAGAAAAGCAAGATCGCGGACGAGTTTGCAAAAGCGAAGAATGCAATTGTGTTTTACGGCAGCGAAGGCTTGGGCTTGAACGGCTCATCCACACTTGCTTCTGCCTGTGCCGACCTGTTGAAAGAAACGGATCATATTGGCAAGCCGAACAACGGTTTGATCGGTGTCTGGCAGAGAGCCAACGATCAGGGTGCCTGGGAAGTTGGTTTTCGTCCTGTGCCCGATCTGGAGAAGGCGCTTAAAGGAAAAGCGGTTTACATTGTCGGTGCCGACCCTGTTGGTGATGACCCGAACCTGGCGAAGGCTTTGAAGGGTGCAAAATTCGTTGCGGTGCAGGATGTCCTTGAAACTGCCACAACTGAAATTGCGGATGTGGTTTTCCCTGCCCAGGCTTTTACAGAGCGCGAAGGCACTTATATTTCAGGCGAACGCCGCGTGCAGCGCTTCTACCCGGCTGTTCCTTCCAAGGGCGATTCGAAACCTGATTTTGCTATCACCTCTCAGGTTGCCAAGCAAATGGGCGTCATCCTCGAAGGTTCGTCAGCTTCGGTGGTGTTCGATATCCTTGCAAACTCCATTGATGGCATGGCGGATTTGAGCTACGAAAAACTTGCCGAGGTACATGGTCAATGGCCGATCGTAGGGCGCGGTGACTTGTATTATGGCGGCACAACATATGAGAACACACAGGGATTGGGTGTGCAGCTCCTCCCGATGGCTCAGGTTGGGGGAAGCGTGCGCATTCCAAAGGTCAGGAAAGAGGCGGCTCTTCGTCCGAAAGAAAAAGAGTTGATCGCTGTTCCTGTTACCAAGCTGTATGATCGCGGTGTGACCATTAATCCTGCTCAATTGTTGGGCGAACGTGTGGGCGAGGTAACTGTGACTTTGAACCCAGCCACCGCAAAGAAAATGGGGCTGGAAGCTGGTTCTCGAGTCAAGATCAGTTTTGACGGTGTGAACGGTGAGGCTGTGCTAAAGACGGACGATACGATTTCAACAGGTGTGGTCCTGGTGCCGCGCAGTATGGGCATTGCGATCCGCGAACCTGTGACGGCGAAGGTGAAATAATATGGATTGGACAATCTGGCTTGAATGGGTTTTAAAAGGTTTTATTTTGTGCCTGATCCTGTTGACAGGATTTGCGTACCTGACCTTGTATGAACGCCGCGCGCTGGCTCGCATGCAGATTCGCGTTGGTCCGAACCGTGCCGGACCTCAAGGTTTGCTCCAGCCTATTGCGGATGCTGTCAAGTTGATCTTCAAGGAAGAACTTACCCCCGGGCGCGTTTATAAGGTTGTGTTCATTCTTGCGCCTGTGTTGACCGTGGTTCCTTCGTTGATCCTTGCGGCTGTCATCCCCTTGGGGACTTCCTTTACCATGTTCGGGCGCGAGATCGCCCTGCATGTGGCAGATATCAATGTAGGTGTGCTGTATTTGATGTCGATTGCTTCCATTGCTGTGTATGGAATTGTGCTGGCGGGCTGGTCGAGCAATAACAAGTACGCCATGCTGGGCGGGATTCGTTCTTCGGCGCAAATGATCTCGTATGAGCTTTCCCTCGGTCTGTGCTTTGTGATCGCCATTCTTCTTGGCAATTCAATGAACTTGAACGACATCGTCAACGCACAGAAGGATGTCTGGTTTGCGGTCATTCAACCTGCAGGCGCATTGGTTTTCATGATCGTGACCCTTGCAGAGGTGAACCGCGCTCCCTTCGACATGCCCGAAGCCGAGCAGGAATTGACCGCTGGCTATCATTCCGAATATTCAGGCATGAAATTCGCTTTGTTCTTCATGGCTGAGTATCAGAAGATGATCGTCATTTGCATGATCGCTGCGACCTTGTTCTTCGGCGGCTATCGCGAGTTCTGGTTCTTGAAAGACACTTTCCTGAGCGTGGATCGCTTCTGGTTCCTTGGCCCGATCTACCTGCTCCTGAAAGTTGTTGTCCTGCTGTTCTTCATGATCTGGATCCGTGCCACCTGGCCCCGCATCCGCTATGACCGTTTGATGGCTTTCGGTTGGAAGGTGCTTTTACCGTTATCGTTGATCCTTGCCTTTATCACTGCCACAGGAATTTTGCTGGCACAGGAATTGAACAACCAGATGATTATCTGGGGCATTCCAGTTCTGTCCATTCTTTGTGTGCTGGTGGCAGTGGCTTTTATTTATCGTGACTTGAGGAGAAAATCTCATGGGCGTGTTTGATCCCATTATCGAACTCTCAAAAGGTTTGGGTGAGACCCTTCGCTCCTTCCTTTTCGAGAAGACTGTCACTTATCAATATCCAGAAGAGAAGCGCCCCGTTCGCCCGCGCTTCCGCGGACGACATGTCTTGAAGCGTTACGAGAACGGTCTCGAAAAATGCATTGGATGTTCGCTCTGCGCGGCAGCCTGCCCTGCGGACGCGATCTTCGTGGAAGCTTCTGAAAACACGGATGAAAAACGCTTCTCTCCCGGCGACCGGTATGCATCCACCTACGAGATCAATATGCTGCGCTGCATCTACTGCGGCTTCTGCGAAGATGCCTGCCCGACCGAGGCTATCGTCCTGGGTGACAATTACGAACTTTCCTTCACAGACCGCAGACAAGCCATCTACCCCAAAGAGATGCTGCTGGAAGCTGTCCCCACAGCGGATATGACTACTCCGCGCAAAGTGGAACCGGGTGTATTCAAACGCTCTGTGCCTGAGATGAAAGACTCAACGGATTAACGACTTTCGATTTTAGATTTACGATTTTTTGGTTGGCACCTCGCCAATCGTCAATCGTCAATCGGAAATGAAACGCTTATGAATTCTGACCTGATTGTTTTCCTTGTCCTCGCCATTGTCTCCATCGCAACCGCATTGGGCATGGTGTTCAGCCGTAACGCGGTGTATTCAGCGTTGTTCCTCGTGCTGAATTTTGTAACGGTGGCGGTGTTCTATCTTCTGCTCGGCGCGCCGTTCATTGCCATGTCCCAGATCACAGTTTATGCCGGCGCGATCATGGTGCTCTTCCTGTTCGTGATCATGCTCCTCGGCGCGGACAGTATCTCATCCACAAGTGACCTGCCCTGGCAGAAGCCGCTGGCCTTCACGCTCGCGCTCGTGCTCGTGGTGGAATCGATCTACTTGATCGTCTCCCGCGCGCAGATGGACCGTGTTATCACCGAGCCTGATACTTCCATCAACACGGTGGAAAATCTCCGCGAAATGGCAATTACCTTGTACAGCCAGTACCTTTTGCCTTTCGAGGTCACATCCATTTTGCTGCTGGTTGCAATGGTCGGCGCAATCGTTCTGACAAAACAGGAAAAGGTAGGGAAGGGATCATGAACTCAGTGCCCGTAGATTATTACGTTCTCCTCTCCGCCATTTTATTTACGATCGGGGCCATGGGCGTGCTCATCCGCCGCAACCCATTGATCATTTTCATGTCCATTGAATTGATGCTGAACGCGGCCAACCTTGTCTTTGTGGCATACGCCAGCGTACTCAAATCTTTCAGCGGTCAGATCTTCGTATTCTTCGTCATTGCTGTGGCCGCCGCGGAAGTGGCCGTGGGTCTCGCGTTGATCGTGCAGATCTTCAAAGCCAAGAAGAACATCAATATCGATGAATTGAATTCCTTGAAGGGATAAGCCGCACATGCACTTAAGTGAAACAGTAACTAGCGGATTTTTCTTTTTAGCCCCGTGGCTGGTCTTTGCACCGATCACCGGCTTGCTCATCAACGCTATTTTCGGCAGGTACTTCAGCGAAAAGGTCGTTGGAACCGTGGCAAGCCTGGCTTCTGGTGCGGCCTTTATCGTCTCGGTGCTGCTGGCATATTCCGTCTCCCTCAATCACGGGGAAGTGGTACGCTGGCAGCTTGCCCAGTGGATTCATGTCGGGACTCTCCAACTCGATTGGACATTCCGCATGGACTCCCTCTCGGCCACGATGATGCTTGTCGTCTCGGGTGTTGGGACTCTCATCCACATTTACGCGATCGGGTACATGCACGAGGATGTCCGCTTCAAACATGAAGAAGGACGCTTCACTCGCTTCTTCATCTTCCTGAACCTGTTCATTGCAGCGATGATGATCCTCGTCTCTGGCGACTCGTACATGATGCTCTTCGTCGGCTGGGAAGGCGTGGGACTTTGCTCCTTCCTGCTGATCGGATTCTGGTATGAGATGGACACGCTCGCCCGTCCTTCGTGGGCCAACTCCAATGCCGCCAAGAAAGCCTTCATCACAAACCGCGTAGGCGACTTCGGTTTCCTCATTGCTGGCTTCCTGATGTTCTGGTATCTCGGCTCCTTCCAGTTCGATGAGGTTTTCAAAGCCGCGCCTGCCATTGCAGAATCTGCTCCGTGGGTGATCGTAGCAATTACATTATTTATGTTGATCGGCGTTGCCGGTAAATCCGCACAAATCCCGCTTTACATCTGGCTGCCGGATGCCATGGCTGGCCCAACACCAGTCTCCGCCCTCATCCATGCTGCAACCATGGTGACCGCAGGCGTGTACCTCGTCACCCGTTCGGCGGCGATCTATACCCTTGTTCCACAGGCGCAATATATCGTTGCGATGGTCGGTGCAGGGACGGCGCTCTTCGCTGCCACCATTGCAGTCGGTCAATACGATATCAAGAAAGTTCTAGCCTATTCCACCATTTCTCAGCTCGGCTTCATGGTTGCGGCTGTGGGCATGGGCGCGTACGTGGCTGGGATGTTCCACTTGATTACACATGCCTTCTTCAAGGCGTTGCTCTTCCTCTCCGCTGGCTCGGTCATTCTTGGCCTTGAGCGCGGACATCATGCCCATGCTCATCACGCAGCACATGATGATCATGGAAAAGGAAAGAGGAAAGAGAAAAAGGACGAACACGCTCATGGCGGCCATGACGATCATGGCGAAGTCTTTGACCCAGGCGATATGCGCAACATGGGTGGACTTCGCAAGACTATGCCCGTCACGTTCTGGTTGTACATGATTGGTACGCTGGCTCTCGCGGGCATCTTCCCGTTCGCGGGCTTCTGGTCGAAAGATGAAATTTTGCTCGATGCAAGCCTGCACTTCACCAGTGTCTATTGGCAGTTGACCATTGCCGCATTCTTCACTGCCTTCTATATGGGACGCCAAATTTGGATGGTCTTCTTCGGCGAAGCGCGCAGCGACGCGGCGAAGCACGCAGAAGAAAGCCCAAAGGTGATGACCGTGCCACTTATGGTGCTGGCAGTTCTCAGCGTAGTTGGAGGCGCGTTAAATCTTCCCTTTGAAGGTTTTCACAATCTTGGTCATTGGCTGGAGCATACCATCGGCGAAGTTGAAGGTCTCCCGCTTAATTTGCCAGTTGCAGGAATTTCCACCGCGCTGGCGTTGCTCGCCATTTTGATTTCATGGTTCCTGTATGGACGTAACCCGCTCAAGGCTGGTCAGATTGACCCGCTCAAGAAGCCGCTTGGTTTTGTGTTCACAGGCATGGAAAACAAATGGTTTGTGGATGAAGGATATTTCGCCGTCATCATCAACCCGTTCAAGAAGTTATCTGCCTTCCTTGCAGATGTGATCGATTGGCGCTTCTGGCATGACTTTGTGCATGATACGGTTATTCTGGGAACTTACAACTGGCTGAGTGAGATCGCGCTGAACGAATATGCCGACCAAAAAGGCATTGACGCGTTCGCCAACTGGCTGGGCACTGCAACACAATCTATTTCAGCTTCATTGCGCAAACTGCAAAATGGTTTTGTGCGTTCGTACGCGCTCTCCGTTTTACTGGGCGTGGTATTGATTTTAGGCTACTTGATTTTGAAATAACTCGTAGAAACCGAGGATAGAACATGGAATTTATTTTGCAACCTCTAACACTCCTGACCTTCTTCCCGCTCGTGGGCGTGCTCGTGATTCTCTTCATGAATTCCGAGATGAAGACCGCCATCCGCTGGGTCGCGCTGGTCACATCTTTGATCACGTTTGGTATTTCCCTGTGGGTGCTTTCGATATTCACCGTATCAAGCCCCGATTTGCAGTTGGAAGCCAAATACCCGTGGATCGCTGTGGCTGGCTGGAACATCTACTATTATCTCGCCGTGGATGGTTTGAGCATTCTGCTTGTTTTGCTCACCGCCTTCCTCACGCCGATCTCCCTGCTCTCCACATGGACAGCCGTGGAAGACCGCGTGAAGGACTTCATGATCTTCTTCCTGCTTTTGGAAGTAGGCATGATGGGTGTCTTCCTCGCGCAGGATCTCTTCCTGTTCTACATCTTCTGGGAATTCACACTCATCCCTATGTATTTCCTCATCGGCATCTGGGGTGGACCTCGCCGCATGTATGCCGCGGTCAAGTTCTTCCTCTACACCATGGCTGGTTCCATTTTGATGTTGGTCGCCATCTTGTTCCTTGGCATCCAGACCGACACCTTCAACGTTCCGACCATGCTTGCGCGTCTGCCTGACCTGTATGCAACCAGCATCACCCCGCAGACTCAAATGCTGCTCTTCATTGCATTTGCTGCGGCATTCGCCATCAAAGTTCCCATGTGGCCCCTGCATTCCTGGTTGCCCGATGCCCACGTGGAAGCTCCCACTGCTGGTTCGGTCATCTTGGCTGGTGTGTTGCTCAAGATGGGTACCTACGGTTTTCTGCGCTTCAACATTGCGCTTTTCCCTGATGCCACCGTGGCCGCCGCCCCGTGGATCGCGCTCCTCGCGACCATCGGCATCATTTACGGCGCGGCAGTTTCCTACGCCCAAACCGATGTCAAGAAATTGGTTGCGTATTCCTCCGTCAGTCACCTTGGCTTCGTAATGCTTGGCTTATTCGCACTCAACCCTCAGGGCGTGGCTGGTGCCATTTTGCAAATGATCAACCACGGTCTGAGCACGGGCGCGCTGTTCCTCCTCATCGGTATGATCTACGAACAGACTCACACCCGCGAGATCAAAGTCTACGGCGGGTTGTGGAAGATCACCCCGATCTTCGGCACCATCATGTTGATCGCTTCGCTTTCTTCGATGGGCTTGCCTGGTTTGAACGGCTTTGTGGGTGAGTTCACCATTTTGCTTGGCGCGTTCGGTTCCAAGGCAATTGGCAATCCGTGGTTCGCTGGCATTTCCGCCATCGGCGTCATTATGGCGGCTGTGTATATTCTGTACATGTTCCAAAAGGTTTTCCTCGGACCTGCTGGCGAGATCACACACCACCATGACCTCAAAGACCTCAACTGGCGCGAGCTTATCACCGTCATTCCTTTGGTCATTTTCATGTTCTGGATCGGCCTTTATCCTGCGCCGTTCTTCAACATCCTTGCCCCTGCGGTTGAGAAACTTTTATCCGCTTTGCCTTTGTAATCTTCCGTCATTGCGAGGGCGATGCTCTTTCGCCCGAAGGAATCTCTAACATAATGTCAGAGATTCCTTCGTCAGGCTAAAGCCTTCCTTGCAATGACATAAAACGGAGCGTTCATGACGCAACCTCAATTTACAGACTTCTACACAATACTCCCATTCACCATTCTCGTTGTTTGGGCAAGTTTGCTGTTGCTGGCAGACCTCTTCATTCCAAGAGGCCGCAAAGGCATCACCGCCTTCCTTGCGGCATTTGGCCTGGCAGGGACAATGGGATATGCCATCACGCAGGTTGGCCTTTCAAGTATTGGCTTCAACGGTATGGTGGTCCTGGATGGTTTCTCCACTTTCGCGAACATCCTGCTGCTCCTCAGCGGTTTGTTTGGAATTGCGCTCGCGCATGGATATACCCAGCGCATGGGCATCGAACGTGGCGAATACTACACCCTCCTGCTCTTCAGCGTCAGCGGAATGATGCTCATGGCACAAGCCGCTGACCTCATCATTGTCTTCCTCGCGCTTGAGTTGTTATCCATCCCGCTATACGTTCTCGCTGCATTCAACCGCAAAACGCAATCGGAAGAAGCAGGCGTCAAATACTTTTTGCTCGGCGCATTCGCCACTGGATTCGTCGTCTACGGCACGGCGCTTGTCTACGGCGCAACAGGACATACTAGTTTATATGGAATCTTCAGTGCCGCCTCTCAAGGGACCTCGGGCCTGCTCCTGTCCATTGGGGCTGCTCTCATCCTCGTCGGATTCGGATTCAAGGTCGCGGCTGTTCCCTTCCACATGTGGACTCCGGATGTGTATCAGGGTGCACCCACTTCGGTAACAGCGTTCATGTCCTCGGGAGCCAAGATCGCGGGCTTTGTCGCTTTGCTGCGCGTGTTTGCCACGGCTTTTCCCTCCATCTCCGTCGATATGACAGGCATCCTCTGGATCATGTCTGCTTTGACCATGGTTGTCGGTAACTTCGTTGCCATTTCCCAGACCAATATCAAACGCATGCTGGCGTACTCGTCCATTGCTCATGCGGGCTATATTCTCATGGCTTTCGTGCCGTACGGCAACAGGGAAGTTGTTTCTGTCTCCATAGCGGCTGGTTTGTTCTATCTGCTCAGCTATGTGTTGACAAACTTCGGCGCTTGGGCAGTTGTAATGACCTTGGAAAAAGCCGAGAGCAAGGGACTTGAAATCAGCGATTACGCCGGCCTTGCAAAGAAGTATCCCACCCTCGCCGCAGCTATGACCGTGTTCATGCTTTCTTTCATCGGATTACCGCCCACCCTCGGTATCGTTGGCAAGTTTTACCTCTTCCGCGCTGTCATCGCAGGCGGATTCACCGGGTTGGCCATCATCGGCGTATTGACGTCGCTTGTTTCTGCATATTATTACTTGCGAATTGTCGTTAATATGTATTTTCGTGAGGGTGACCCAACGATTGAAAACGAACCTGGTTTGGCATTTACCACTGCAATTACAGCGGTTGCCACAGTTGTGTTCAGTTTTGTCCCGCAATGGTTGTTCCTGCTGGCGAGCACCGCGCTGTTGAGATAATATTTGTTGACAGTCTTTTTCTTTGCGGTATAATACCGTCCGCAACTTTAGTTGGCTCCGTAGCTCAATGGCAGAGCAGTTGCCTCTTAAGCAATTGGTTGAGGGTTCGAATCCCCCCGGAGTCACAAAAAAACATCCCTGAATGGGATGTTTTTTTGTTTATATTTTACTCAGTATCCACACGATCAACGGAGCTGCCAGCAGTGCGGGGAGAAAATTTCCCACACGGATTTTCTTGAGTTCCAGCAGGTTGCTGACTGCAACGCCCATCAGAATTACCCCGCCCGTGGCGGTCATCTCCGCCATCATCGGGTCGGTGACGATGGCATTGAATTGACCCGCCAGCAGGCTGATGCCCCCTTGATAAATAAAGATGATGACCGAAGAGAACATCACGCCGATGCCCAGTGTGGATGCGAATGCGATCGACGCGAATCCATCCAATGTGGATTTTACAGCCAGCAGGCTGTAATCACCTGTCAAGCCATCCTGAATGGAGCCGAGGATGGCCATGGGACCGATGCAATACAAGAGCGAAGCCACCATGAAGCCGCGTACAAAGCGGGAACTTGCCCCTGTTTCAGTATCCTGTGAAAAGCGTTTCTCAAGATTCTCACCAAGCGCTTGCAGCCAGTCTTCAATGCCGATCCATTCGCCGAGCATGGCGCCGATGATCAATGCGCCCAGCACAATGAGCTGATTCTCGCTTTTGAAGAACATTTGCAGCCCCATGGCTGCGGTGAAAAGCCCCATGCCTGCAATGACGGTGTTCTTGAATCGCTCTGGAATGCGTGAACCAAAAATTAAACCAATCGTCCCGCCAATTAATATGGCGGCAACATTAACAATGGTACCTGTCATGTTTGTCCTTTGAAGTTTGATTTAATAACGCTATTTGAAGGAAAATCATCTGTCATGTCATTCTGAGTGCAGCAAAGGATGACATGACGAGTTTTTTATGGTTTTGCCAGTGATGTCTTCTTCCCCGCGTTTTGATTCTCGAGAATTTCAAGCACAAAACACAAAGATGACAGCCTGTTGAGATACCTCTGCAAGTCCGGGTTGGATACTTCCTCTTCGTCAAAGAGACTCACCACGCGCCGTTCTGCGCGGCGGATGATGGCACGTGCCATCGAGAGCGCCGCGCCGCCGAGGGTGTCGCCGGGCAGGATGAATTCTTTTGGCATCTCGATCATCGTGCTGATCTCGTCGGTCTGCTTTTCCAGCCAGTCCACACGAGAGGAATCAATGAAGTGAAAACGCGCAGCATTTTCTGGAGTGGCAGCTACTTCCGCCATCAGCTTGTATAAATCTCGTTGGGCTTCGAGCAGGATGGGGGGAGTCTGCGGCGCGGCACATTGCGCGCGTGCCAAACCCAGCGCGGCGGACGCTTCATCCAACGCGCCGATCGCTTCCATTCGAACATGATATTTCGGGACGCGGCCCTCGCCAAGCAAGCCTGTGGTGCCGTCGTCGCCTTTTGCAGTATAAAAAGTCATGCGTGCATTATAACCATTTCTCACCAGCCTCGCTTAAATGATGCCTGCAATCGCAAATTGTACTTTCCCAAAAAGACGTAATTTGCGACCGCACTGGGTATAATTTAAAAATGCTTGTACCCATTCATGAAGAAATGACCCGCGAGGCGCTCAGCCCGCACTTTAGCGAGCGAGCGTTGGAGATTATCATCGCCGCCAACCGCAAACAAGATTCGTGGGGCGGACTGATCGGTCACGATGAATTCCATTACGACAAAGATGTAGAGAAAGGAGACCGCTACATCATCGAACAGCGTGGATATGTTCTTGCCACCTTGATGACTCAGGGCGTCCTCTCCGCGTGGATCGCTTTTGGAAGGCTGCTGCACACCGCGCAGGATTTTTACTCTCACACAAATTATGTCTCGTTATGGATTGATCAACACAACGGTGCGCCTCCTTCTCCGCTGGAAATTGATCCCGTTCAAAAGGACATTCTCCGCAGCCCCAGCCTTCACTCTGGGAAGATCTATCTCCCAATGGATGCGCTGTACTTTGTTCCACTCCTGCGCGAGTTCTCCCTTAAACTTCTGCCAGACGATTCACACGGGAAAATGAATCTCGATTCGCCCCAACAAGGAGCGAACTTTGCCTATGCCCGTACTGCCGCGGTAAAACGTACCCGGTATGAGTTTGATATTTTACGAAAACTGCTTACTCCCGAAATGTTTGCACGCTTTGTGGATAAGTGATCAATAAATATTTACCCTGGATAAAAGGTATAATAAAAATATGGATATAAAAACTCAAC
>JACZJB010000264.1 GCA_014860805.1 Anaerolineales bacterium | reverse complement strand
TCCTCGTCAGTCAGCTCAAGCTGGCTGGCGTCGTTGGCCGATACCTTAGCCCGATAATCACCAGCCCGTCCAATGTCTGCCATGACACGATCCTGCATAGCATCACGTAGTACCGTGAAGAGCGCCGCGAGATAGACATCGTTTACACCTTCGTCCTTGCTCACTGACAGGATGCCCACTGCCTCTTTCGCGTTGACGGCGGCATTCATCTTTGCCACCAGAACGCCCTCTTGAATGACATGAACCTCAGATCGGTTGATGAAGTCAGTCACCGTGTCCAGCAGCTTCTTACGTCTTCTCTTGCCCACAATAGAGCTCCTTTAATAAAGCGACCCGGAGTGAGCTTAACTCCGGGTGCGAAATCTACGATAGTACCGACGTCCTGGAACAGACGTTCTTAGGGAGGTGTGCAGGGAGGGAGACCGCCCAGAAATTCAATAATCGCGCCAATCACTATCGCGACCAACGTAAGTAAGCCAATCACTGTGGCTCTCGAAATCCTCACTCAGAAGTCCTCCCGGCTACAAGTAGTTCAGGCGGCGGCGCTGCGTGTCAACGCGCGTGTTGACGACCACCGAAGTAACCTGTGTGAAGATGCCGGGGTCGATGGCCACACCCTCCTGCACACACGACAGAATGCCCAGGGCCACGTTGTCGGTTGCCCAATCAGCGATCAACTGCTCAATGGCCGCCTTGTATGCTGTTTGCGTACCCGCTGAAATCTCGTTAAGGGCAACGCCACTTTCAACAGGCGGCGGCAGATAAATACGGCCGCGGTATGAGCGACCAATGAAGTTCGTTCGCAAAGAGGCAACCACACTGACGTTAGCTGACATGCTGTCAAAGGCAACCGTTCCAGTGATGGGCAGACCCGACACATCGATCACTTGCAACTGAGGGTCAATATTTAGCGCAGTCGCTTCAACGGCGACAAGTGAGAGCTGCGCGGAATAGAGAGTCTTCATGGTGTTTTCCCACCAATCGATCCCCGTCTGAGTGATGGTGGCCAGCTCAGCGGCATCAGGCTCAGCCTGAGAGCGCACATGCAACACATTCGTGATCACGCCGCCGGCAAGGTCATATTTGAAAACAACACGAGAAACACGTGGTGAAGGGCAAGACATGGCAAAATCTCCTCATACTGTATCGCGTTGAGTGAGATTGTAGAGCAAGTTTCAGGTTCGCGCAATGAAGAGGGGAGGGGGATGGGCTTTGTGGATGACTGCGGAAGTGGGTCGCTTCGCTACCCTTCCGCAGTCTCATCCCAGTTTTCAGAGTATGCCGCTTCCGCGGCGGCGATGCTTTAGTACTTTAGTACTATTGCTTAGAAAGGATCGGGCGGAGCATCATCGAGGTCAAACCCCCTTATGCTTCGTCCATCCTCGTCAGTCAGCTCAAGCTGGCTGGCGTCGTTGGCCGATACCTTAGCCCGATAATCACCAGCCCGTCCAATGTCTGCCATGACACGATCCTGCATAGCATCACGTAGTACCGTGAAGAGCGCCGCGAGATAGACATCG
>JACZJB010000023.1 GCA_014860805.1 Anaerolineales bacterium | reverse complement strand
GGATTCCAACGCAGCGATGTTCTCCACTGAAAGGCTTAAATCCATAACCTGGTTGAGAAATTCAGCGGCTTCGGTTTCGGTAAATCGCAAGTCTGTGGCGCGTAGTTCGGTCAATTGACCACGGGCACGCAACCGAGCCAGCGGAAGATTTGGATCCTCACGAGTGGTGATAACCAAATGCAATTGGGATGGCAGGTGCTCCAGCAAAAAGGCGAGGGCACGACCAATCGTTTTGTCTTCGATCACATGCAGGTCATCCAAAACGAGGATGACGGGATCGGGGATGGTTGCGATTTCATTGAGTAGAATCGTCAGAATCGATTCGATTGGCGGCAGCTGAGCGGATTGAACCACGCGTAGCGCTTCGGCTCCAATATTCGGAACAATCGTTTGCAGGGTAGTAATGAGATATGTCAGAAAGTAAGTGGGGTTGTTGTCCCCTTCGTCTATTGACAGCCAGGCGACAGGTTTGTGGCAACTGTCGACCCATTCGCTGATCAATGTGGTTTTTCCAAAGCCAGCAGGCGCAGAGATGAGAGTCAATTTGTGATGCAGACCCTCGTTCATTTGTTCAATTAGGCGGGGGCGTAGGACAATTTTAGGTTGAGGTGTAGGAACGTAAAGTTTCGTTGCTAAAATTGTCATGGACATGGATTTATTATAAGGTAAATATCAGACGTCTGCAAAAAACATGCTATTCTTCATGGATTTAACGGAAATAAGCAAATGTATTTTTCGGTAAGATTTTGTATAATTGCACAAAATGAACACCTCTGACCCGTTTCAAATTTTATCCAAACGATCGTCCGATTCAAAATTTAGACAGCCAATCAATCTGTTGGATTTGATCTTTGAGCGTTTGCCAATGGGTGTGGCAATCCTGGATCGCGACTACCGCATTCGAAGATACAACCCGACTTGGGGAGATTTTGCTGTGCGCTACGCTCCACTGACAGGCAAGCCACTTGTGCCCGGGGTTGGTTATTTTGAACATCTACCAGGCGCGGAGGCAATTGTCCTGCCCATGTTCGAGCGCGTTCTGACCGGAGAAACCGTTGGCGCGAATGGTGTCCGTTTGGAATCTGGCGGGATCATTTCATACTGGGATATATTCCTGGCTCCGCTTGTCGAGAATAACGAGATCATCGGCATTTTGAATGTGGCGGCTGATGTCACCGAAAAAGTATCGCTGCAACAGAATCTAGAACAGCGTGTTGAGGAGAGGACTTTGGAATTGCAGATGCTGCTGGATGTTTCCGCTGTGGCAAACAGTTCCCTGAATTTGGACGAAACGCTCGAACGGACATTGGACCTGATTGTGGCATTAGTAGGCGCATCTCGCGCCGGAGTCGTTTTGCTTGATGAGCAGACGGGCGAATTGGCTCCTCACGTTTTGCGCCCGCTTCAGAACGTTGCAGAGAATGATTTAGCCAAGATGCTTTCGGCTTGTCGTTCGGTAACGGATGAGGGGATATCCATGAATATCGTCCCGAATCCTGCTCAAGGGTTGTTTGAACCGGGGGCGTTGCTTCCCCTTCAAATTCGGGAGAGAAAACTTGGGGTATTGGTCATTGTCGGTTCGCAGGGGACCTCCTTTTCAACGGCGCAACTGGCACTGTTTCAGTCCATTGCAGACCAGTTGAGCGTTGCCATCGAAAACGCCCGCCTCTTCGAGAAGAACGAACAAGCCGCAGTTACCGCTGAACGAAATCGGCTGGCGCGTGATCTGCACGATGCAGTTACCCAAACATTATTTTCCTCCAGCATGATCGCTGATGTGTTGCCAAAAATATGGGAGCGTAATCCCGAGGAGGGACGCCGCCGTTTGGAAGAGTTACGCCAATTGACCCGCGGCGCACTTTCCGAAATGCGTACCCTACTAGTGGAGTTGCGTCCTGCCGCCTTGGTGGATACAGACCTGGGGGATCTGGTCGGACACCAGGTCAATGCCTTCATCGCCCGCACACGTCTGTCTGTCGAATATAAGCGCAGCTGCACCCACAACCCGCCGCCTGAGATCAAGGATGCCTTTTATCGTATTGCACAAGAGGCATTGAGTAACATCGCCAAACATGCGGAGGCTTCGCAGGTCAATGTGGACTTGAACTGCGATCCAAAACAGGTGGGGTTGAAGATACAGGATAACGGCATGGGGTTCGATCCGCTTGCATCCGATCACGAAGGCTTGGGGCTGAAGATCATGCAGGAACGCGCGCGAAATGTCGGCGCGAAATTGGAAATCCACAGCCAATTACAAGCTGGTGCCACCCTGCGTTTGGATTGGCAGGCGCCGGGGAACGTGACCACGCAAAAGGAGAATTAAAATGCTTGAAAAACGTATCCGTGTGATGTTGGTGGACGACCACGCTGTCGTTCGCAGCGGATTGGGCGCATTTATGTTGGCGTATGATGATCTTGAATTGGTGGGTGAAGCTTCGAGCGGAGAACGTGCCATCGCCTTGTGCCAGCAGACCCAGCCTGACGTTGTGGTAATGGATCTCATGATGCCGGGCATGGACGGGGCGACCGCGACGCGGCGCATCCGTGAAAAATACCCAAACACCCAGGTGATTACCTTGACCAGTTTCAAGGAACAGGCATTGGTCGAAGGTGCGCTGCAGGCGGGAGCGATTGGATATCTCCTCAAAGACGTAACGGCCGATGACCTGGCCAGCGCCATTCGCTCCGCCGCAGCGGGCAAGCCGACCCTTGCGCCGGAAGCCCAAATGGTTTTAATCGCCAGTACCCGTTCACCCGCCGACAGACCCGGTTTCGATCTGACGGAACGGGAGCGCGAAGTCCTGGCATTGGTGGTGCAGGGCATGAACAATAACCAAATTGCTGAACGGTTGGTGGTTAGTTTGTCTACTGCCAAATTCCATGTCAGCAGTATTCTTTCCAAACTTAATGCTGTCACCCGTGCGGAGGCGGTGTCCATTGCGCTGAAAAATAATCTGGTCAAGTGACCAGTTCGAAGACTCTCCCCCGACCAGTAAAAAAACTCCCCGGTCTGCCGATGCATCCGGGGAGTTTTTTTTGTAGTATGGGATGCAGATTGGATACCTAAAGAGAAAATAGGAGAAAATTATGAAAACCAAAACGCTTATCCCATTCTTGGCAATCACCTTTGGACTGAACTTCGGACTGGCTGCCCTGCTATTCCTGTTCTACGACCAGATTGTTGCCATTTTCGGCGAAATCAGCGCGAGCAACCCGCTTTTTATACTGGCAGTCTATTCGCCTGGGATTGCCGGCATTTTTCTGGTCTGGTGGCACTATGGCCTGAAAGGATTGGGGCATTTCTTTCGGCGGCTGACCTTGTGGCGTGCCCCCTCTGTCTGGTGGGTTTTCCTTATTGTGGGCATCCCCGCGCTGGTTTATACGGGGGCAGCATTCACTGGCACGATAATTGATACCTTCCCCTACTCTCCCTGGTATCGCGTGTTGCCTGCCATTGCCGCGGCTTTATTCCTTGGCCCAATCGAGGAGTTCGGCTGGCGCGGGGTGGCGCAACCGCTTTTGCAACGAAAGTTTTCCCCGTTTTGGTCTGCGCTGATATTGGGCAGCATTTGGGGACTCTGGCACATTCCTGCGTTTCTTATCGGCGGGACTCCCCAAAGCGCGTGGGAATTTGGTCCATACTTTCTTGGTTTGGTGGCGATTGCCGTAATTTTGACACCTCTGTTTAATGCATCCCGGGGCAGTCTTCTGATCGCCGCCTTGTTTCATTTTCAGATCATGAATCCCGCGTTCCCTGACGCCCAACCCTGGGACATTTATCTGTTTATACTTACTGCGATCATTGTGGTCTGGCTTAATCGCCATGAGATGTTCCGGCTTGGGAGCGGCGTTACCGAAGTACTTCCGACACCGGAGGTTCAACAAAATCGAATGGAGTCAGATAAAAAAATTTTGAAGGCGGCATCTCCCACTAATTAAGACAAGGCAGTGGAATTCCGTCAGCTTCCATTGCCCTGTAAATCCACCTGGCCAAGTGACCAGTTCGAAAACTCCTCGCGCGTACAGCCTGCAAACTCTTCAATCTGCGGATGCGGTTGGGGAGTTTGTCTTTTAAACTGAAAATATGAGTGACAAGGAGACAAAAGTGAAAACGGTTTTTCTGGCGGAGGGTGAAAGGCATGTATTGGAAGCCCTGCGTTTGGTATTGGAACAGCAGACGGATTTTGAAATTATTGGCGAAGCCCGGTCAGCGGAAGGATTACTTGCATATGCCTGCAAGTTATCACCCGACGCGATTCTCCTGGACTGGGACCTACCCGGTTTTCACCCACAGCGCTTGATCTCCACCTTGCGCGAGTGCTGCCCCGTCGCAAAAATAGTGGCGCTCAGTGTCAAGCCGGAGCACGAAAAGTTGACAAGGCAATATGGACTGGATGGCTTTATTTCCAAGCAACTTCCGCCGGAGTCGTTCCTGGCTTCGTTGAATGTCATCTTTGAAGGCACGAAAAACAAAAAGGAGACCTAATCGAAACCCTTTCGATAGTTGCTGCCGTGGTCCTCATCCTGCACGGGCTCATCCATCTGACCGATGGGAATCGTGACTTACATGAAACTGGGCGTCGTTGAGGGATTGACCTACAAGACAACCCTGCCCGGAGGTCACTGGAACCTTGGCGACGGACTTCATTTACTTCATTCAGAAACAGGGCTTTTCTCTGCTGCCCTTCTGGAAATCCTTCCTGATCATAAGCCTTACGGTTGGTTTCTTGATCTTTGGAATATTTATGTTGCGACATCGACCCAACGATCACGCCAGACCTGGATGAGATTCGCCAGCTCAAGACATGAAGATACAAAAGGAAAAATTATGAACACAAACCCTCCTCTCAAATGGCTTATTCCCGCGATCATCGTCCTGACTTTCGTTGCCACGCTGGCTGGCTTGTTGCCGGGCGAAGGACAGCCATACTCCCTGACCAACTTCCGCGGAGAGGAAGTGACCATCAACGCGCGCGGACTCTATTACTGGGACACGGTTAGTTCTGTCGCCCAGATGCAAGCCAATGACCTGGTAACGCTGGCGCTTGGACTACCCCTGCTGGCGATTTCCTTTTGGCAGACCCTGCGCGGCTCCCTGCGCGGACGCCTGCTCCTGGCTGGCACTCTCGGTTTCATTCTCTACACCTACATCACGATGTGTTTCGGCGCGGCGTACAACAAACTCTTCCTGGTCTACGTGGCGTTGTTCAGCCTGAGTCTGTTCGCATTCATCCTGAGCATGATGTCTTTTGATTTGAAGACTTTGCCGAGTCATTTCTCGGACAACCTGCCGCGTGGCTGGATCGCCGGTCTGCTCTTTTTTGCTGCGGCGTTTCTTTCATTGGCATGGCTGGGACGAATTGCCGCGACCTTCGCGCCGGATACCATCCCCACGCTGGAGAACACCACCAGCATGTTCATCCAGGTCATGGACTTGGGCATCATCGTCCCGCTGTGCGTTCTGGCTGGCATCCTGCTCCTGCGGCGCCGCGCCTGGGGCTATCTGCTTGCTTCCGTAGGTCTGATGAAGTTTTTGACGATGGGCATTGCCGTCAGTTTGATGGCGCTCAACATGGCGCGCGTCGGTGTGCCGGTCAGTGCGGTGGAACTTTTGATTTTCCCGACCATTGCCACTGCGAACCTGATTATGGTGGCGTTGCTGATTAAAAACATCAAAGACACACCCACGATTGCCAATTGAGAAGTTTGAAACCAACCCGATCGCACCTAGGATGAATTACCGAAAAAAACATACGGAGACCCCATGTTCAAAAATGGCTTAACCTGCTTGTGGAAACTTTTCCTTTGCGCATTTGCATTCTATGGAGGCACTATGCTGGGGGGGATGGCAGCCTCGATGCTTGGACTGCCGGCCCCGGAGATGCCCGCCGGCGCAGACCAAATGGTTCTGGGTCAGGTGATGCTCCTGATAAGCCTGATCCTGGCCGGAACTTTGGCGATCCTGTCTCGAAATTTGTCCGGCGGTTTTGTTGGGCGCTGGCTGACCATCTCGCTGCTGGTCTGGATCGCATACGGCGTCAACAACATCCTTGAAGGGGCGATATTCACTACCATGTCGGCGGCTTCGCTGTTCACTGTCGTGCTGTATATCATCGCCAGCCTGCTATGCGGAGCGGCTGCAGCCTGGCTGTTTCCGCCCAGCAACAAAGGGGATGATTTCCTCCTCAGCGCTAAAAACTTCTTTGCCCGTCATACAACCGCATCATGGACGTGGCGTATTCTGGCGGCATTGCTTGCCTTCCCCCTGATCTATCTCTCCTTTGGACGGCTGATCGCGCCTTTTGTGATGGAGTTCTACGAACAGGGATTGTTCGACCTGACCCTGCCCACCTGGGGGCAAATCTTGCCGGTTGTACTCGTTCGCAGTCTGCTGTTTTTGCTTGCCTGCCTGCCGGTGCTGATCCTGTTGCAGTCATCGTCTCGTCGCACGTTCTGGGTGCTGGGATTGACGCTTTTCCTGCTGGTCGGGGGCTTGAGCATGTTACAAGCCTACTGGCTCCCCGCAGAACTGCGCCTCATCCACAGCCTGGAGATACTCGCCGACGAACTGGTCTATGCCGGCATCCTGGTTGTTCTGTTCAAACTTCCCGCCACAGCAAAATAATGAACTCAAATGGCAAGGAGAAAAAAATGGATAAGAAGAAATTTGGCCTTTACATCGTTTTGGGAATGCTCATTGGTGCCGTCTTTGGGGCATCCTTTGGTCCAGCCATTGGGAATGGCGCGATGGGTGTTTTGGGTGGAATACTCGCCGGCGTTTTTCTCGGATGGTTTGCTGCCGCGGCGGTTCACGAAAAAACAACTCGCAAACGCGGCTAGAAATTGAGAAGTAAAGGACAGTTAGAAGCGCCCAAAGCTCTAAATTCAAACGAGATGGAAAGGATGTGTCCATGAGACCTAATCGCATTTTGCTCGAAACCGTCATTATCACCGTCATTACCCTGGCGGGTATGTTGTTCATCTCATCCGCAAAACTTCTATTTGCCCTGCTCCCGGTGGCATACCTGCTCATCGAACGCCGCCTTCGCAAGCGCACGTGGGGTGATCTGGGCTTCAACGGTCGAACTTTTTGGGCGGATCTGCGCGCCAGCTGGATTTTGTTCGTGTTATTGGGGTTCGTGATCCAACCTGCCACAGCGTGGTGGGCAAAAACATATTTTCCTGAATTTCTGCTGCATGTTCAGGCGCGGCTGCCTTTTGAAAGCGGAATGGGCTGCGGCATCCTCCTTCCATTGCTCGCAGTTTCGCTGATTGGTGAAGAAATGACCTATCGCACACTGATCCAGGGACGGCTGGCTGAGTTCATTGGCGTACCCGCAGCCATTGGAGTGGCGTCACTCCTGTTTGGGCTGGCGCATTTTGCTCCAGGGCCGGGCATGGTTGTTTTTGCAGATATCGGTCTGATCGTCGTCTCATCCCTGCTGTATGGCATGTTGTTTGCCCGTCGCAACAACCTTTGGATCGTCTGGCTGGCTCACCTATTGGGCGATATTTTTGGGTTGACCATTCTCACTTCGGTTTAACGATTATGTGCATCACCATTTTCGGCGCAGGTTCACAAGGCGATATCCAACCCTGTTTGCGTTTGGGGAAAGGTCTGCAGGACGCGGGCTTTCAAGTGTTGCTGGCGGCACCGCAGAATTTTGCTGACCTGATTGGGGAACAAGGTGTCCCCTTCCGCTCTTTGCGCGGCGATGTGCAAAAGATCATGGCGGGCGAGACCGGGCAAAAGTTCATGGAAAAGAGCGTCGTCAACCCGATCCAATCCATCCTTGCCATGCGTAAGATGCTGGGACCGATCGCGGTGCAAATGGCGGAGGATGCGTTGGAAGCCTGCCGTGATGCCGCTGCGCTGATCACGTTGGCTGTTTTCGCTCCGTTCGGTAAGACGATTGCCGAGATCTGCGGCATTCCGCTCATCCTTGTCGAGCCGACGCCGGTGCTCCCGACTCGCAACTTTCCCGCTCCAGGCTGGCTCATCCAAAAGGATTTGGGGAGACTGCATAATCGCCTGTCAGGATTTGCCATGCTGGAAGTGATCTGGCAGTGGTATCGTCCCTTCGTGAACGAGTTCCGGTATCGCTTTGGTTTGCATCCTTTGAAGAGTCGCGATTTCCACCGCATCCTGACTTCCACGCCTTTGCTGGGCGCGTACAGTCCGAGGGTGATTCCTCATCCACAGGATTGGTTAGATAACGTTCACATCACAGGTTATTGGTTTCAGGATAATGTACAGGAATGGCGACCTTCCATTGAATTGGAAACTTTTCTGAAGAAAGGTGAAGCGCCTGTCTATGTCGGCTTTGGCAGTATGGCGGGACGTAACCCTGAACACTTCGCAAGGATTGTGCTTGAAGCGATGGCGAAAAGCGGACAGCGGGGCCTGCTTGCGACCGGATGGGGAGGAATGAGTGTAATGAACGTTCCAAAGAATGTGTTTGTGTTGGACTCCGCGCCGCATGGCTGGCTGTTCCCCCGTATGGCGGCGGTGGTTCATCACGGCGGCGCAGGTACAACCGCGGAGGGACTGCGTGCCGGGAAACCCACTGTGATCGTGCCCTTCATTGTGGATCAACTCTTCTGGGGCAATCGGGTCAAGGCATTGGGCGCGGGAGTGGAGCCGATCTCAGCCAAAGGATTGACTGTGGATCAATTGGCAGAGGCAATTCAAAGGGCGGTCAACGATGCGGAGATGAAACGAATGGCAGAGTCGATTGGAAAGATGATCCGTTCGGAAGATGGAGTCGGCAATGCGGTGAGAATCATCCAACAATATTTGGGAACATGACATGAGCGACAAAAGTTACCAACTTGTCCCCTTTCCAAAAATCCGCCGCCTGATGGTGGATGGCGGGCGCATGGCACGTCAGAAACACCTGATCCACGGCCTGGTGGAGATAGATGTCACCGATGCGCGCCGGGTTATCCATAAACACAAAGCGAAGACCGGCGAGACGTTATCATTTACCGCATTCATCATGGCATGTCTGGGTCGGGCTGTGGAAATGAACAAACATATGCAGGCGTATCGCACCTGGCGGGAAAGACTCGTGCTCTTTGATGATGTGGATGTGAACACTATGTTCGAAGTCGAAGTGGATGGGCGCAAGATCATCCGTCCGCACATCATACGCGAGGTGAATAAAAAAAACTTGCGGGAGTTGCATGAGGAGATACGAGAATTCCAAAGCAAACACGAGCATGGACGGGAGGCGAATTTCATTGACTGGTTTGTCCTGTTGCCCGCATTCATCCGCCGCTTCCTATTGGGGATACTGTTCAGGAATCCGCATTGGTTGAAGGACATGAATGGTACGGTCTCCCTAACCGCTGTAGGCATGTTCGGTAATGGAGGCGGTTGGGGCATTCCTGTTTCCAATCATACGCTTCAGATCACGCTGGGAGGCATCTCCGAAAAACCTGTTTTGAAAAATGGCCAGCTGGAAAATCGTGAATTTTTGTGTGTGACGATCAGCATCGACCACGACATTGTGGATGGCGCTCCTGCAGCGCGCTTCATTCAAAGGTTGAAGGAACTTATTGAGAGTAATTATGGCATTTCCGAATTTGTTGAGAAAGCATGAGGCAAAATGAACATAGATTTCATCAAGCAATTTCAAGAAAGACCCCTCCCTTTCACACCCGGAGAACCCCTCTTCTGGGATGACCCTCATATTTCCACTCAGATGTTGAAGGCGCACTTGAATCCGGATAATGACCTTGCCAGCCGCCGCCCGGAGACGGTTCAAAAATCGGTGGACTGGCTGACCGCCTCTCTTGGACTTCAGGCTGGTGACTCTGTCCTGGACTTGGGCTGTGGTCCCGGGCTGTATGCGGCACGTCTGGCAGAAAAGGGTCTGCGCGTCACAGGCGTGGATTATTCACGTCACTCGATTGATTACGCTACAGAATTCGCCCGTCAGAACAATCTGGATATTGAATATCGTTACCAGAATTA
>JACZJB010000263.1 GCA_014860805.1 Anaerolineales bacterium | reverse complement strand
ATGTTTACGTGCGCGCCGTCATTAATGGCATAGCCAGACAGTGAGAGACGGTTGGCGGGAATCGACATGGCTGTCATGCCCGGCGGAATTAATGAAGCCCACTGCGGCCCAGAGATCGGAACGGCCGCCGACGCATCATTGACCATCGATTCCGTAATGACAACACCTTGATCGAGGGGGAATTTTGCCACCTTATTGTTAGTCAGCAAGGATAATTCATCGCGGGTGAACATTACTTCAACAACGTTTGCCTGGGGAATGCTCATGGTTAAGAGCACGTCCTCGGTGATAGGGCCTCCCTGCGGAATATTTTGGGCAGCATAGTAAACCTCTACAAAGACAGGCTGCTCTTCCGTTTGGGGCGTTAAGATAAATTGGCGAATAGCAACAAAACCTACTATTAGACCAATTATGATGATCAGAAGGACTAAAATCAAAGTTCGACCGCGACGCATATGCATTCTCCTCTCATGGAGTTGGATAGGTTAAATATTAACAAATTGCTTTATAACATATTCATTATACAAGAAAAATGGCAAAAACATATTACGGGGAAGAGCAGGATTGTGCACAAAAACCGTCTACAAATTTGTAAAGAGTCCCAAAAACCCGGAAACTCTAATTTTTTGCCTGCACGGTAAAGGAGATTCTGGTGCCGGATCCTGAAACGCTGTCAATTTCAAAGCTGCCACCCAGCATTTCCGCCCGTTCACGAATTAATTTCAAACCCAGGTTGGATGATTCTTTCAATGATTCGGGGTCGAACCCCTTTCCGTTGTCATCTACGCTAACGCGAATCAGGTCATTTCCCAGATCCATTTGGACCTTTATTAGAGTAGCCTGGCTATGTCGAGCTGCATTTCCAAGCAGTTCCTGTACGGCGCGAAAGATCATGACTTCCAAATAGGGTTCAAGCCTGCGCTCGATACCGGTCACAGTTACACTAACATCCAAATTAGTTTGTTCTTTAAATGCGTCGGAATATTTCTTAAGGGTGGGCGTCAGACCAAGGTCGTCGAGCATCATGGGGCGGAGTTCAAAGATGAAATTCCTCACCTTTTGAAAAGTGCTCATGGCTGACGTCTTTAAATCCCCCAATTCCTCTCTTGCCTGCGCCGGGTCGACATCCATCAGGCGCATAGCAATTTCAGTTTGTAGAATAAAATTCGAAAGAGCCTGCGCAGGGCCGTCGTGCATTTGGCGGGATAAACGCTGGCGCTCCGCTTCCTGCGCATTAACGATCATTTCAATTCCAGCCATCTGACTCTTGGATCCGCCAGTTGAGGCGGCGGAGGAGGAAGGTGTGCTTGCTTTCGAGACCACTTCTTCTAAAACGGTTTTATATTTCTCAAGATGGGTTTTATCGTTCTGAAGCTTTTCAAGCTGACCGCGCATAATGAAAAGGCGCTGCTGGGCATCCAGAGCAGAATCATAAGCCATTTTTAATTCATCAAGTGCCACTTCCTGCTTTTGCACCTGTTGAAGATGGGAGGAAATTGCCGTATTACGCTGGGTAATCTTGGCAAGCTCGCCCTGACTCTGTTCCATCATTAAATTCACTTCACGCAAGGCGCGCTGGGTTTCTTCCAACTCACTCTGGTAATCCAGAACTTCTTTATCCGTCATGAAATCACTCCAAAGGTCGAATGTCTGTATCTTTCAAAGTTACCCATCCGCGCTTCAATGCGTAGACAACGGCCTGGGTGCGATCTTCAACACCAAATTTTCGCAAGATGGCTGTGACATGATTTTTGACGGTCTGATGGCTGATACCCAACAAGGTAGCTATCTCTTTGTTGCTCATGCCGCGCACAACGCACGCTAATACTTCCATCTCACGGTCCGATAACGGGTGGAAAGGTGTACCGGGTTCGCTATAAGAGCGCCTGGCGCCTTCCATTCTATCTTCCACCCAAAGTTCCAATTCACGGCGGGTGAAAACGTTGTTTGCAAAAACAAATTTTCCTTCCGCAACTTCGCGAATGATGCGTGAAAGGGATTGGGGCTCAATGTCTTTGGAGCAATACCCATGCGCGCCAGCCAGGGCGGCGTGAATCGCCTGTTCCACATCATCATACCCTGTCATGAGTATGATGCGAGTAGGTAATCTGTCCTGGGAGACTTGGTGCGTGATTTGTTGCCCATTCATACCAGGCAGATTAACATCCAACACGGCAATGGTCGGTTTCTTGGAGCGGATCAGTTCCAGCGCCTCATCCCCAGTCGCGGACTGGGCAATGATACGCATGTCAGGCTCCAGCGACAAAGCGTCTACAACGCCTTGACGGAAAAGCGGGTGGTCATCAACGATCAGTAGGGTTATTTGGTTCATCCCAAGCCCATTCTCTCTCTTTGGTAATTGATTTTGAAACAGACGCTATTTTAACCCATTATGGGCTTTTCCACAGATATACAACCATGTTTTGCTGGTCCATGGAGCGGGTAATCGGGCTGTCCGTTGAAAAAACCTCAGTCAGCCCCGCGGAAAGAATCGGGTAAAACTCAGGAAAAGCGATCAGGTAATTTGCGTCCCGTTCATCAAGAAAAACGGCAATTTGCGGCTCATCCCGGATAAATGGAATCACTTCCGGGGAGATCAAGCCTGCCAAGTCTATCAATCGATGGTGATCAAAATACCCCAAGGCGCCAATATCGTGGGCGGCAATGACCGAATCGGGGGGTAAATTTTCAGCCGCCCATTTGGCAGTAAGGACCATTTCACTTTCGATTACGGCAACATCCTGAGCATAGGAACGTGCCCCGAGGATGACAAAACCAAATGTAAGCATGGCAACACTGCCCTGCCAAAGCGTTTGAGCCACCCAATGATAACGCGCAAAGATTTTGCTTTTATCGAATTCCGCAAAAACCAGCAGCCCAAAAAGAAAAAAGATCGGCATGGCAGGCATGATGTAACGCCCATGCTGGTAGACAGGCAAACGGGAGATATACAACCCAAGGTATCCAATACACCAAATCAAGGCAGCAAGGCTTCCCCACATTCGGTTTTTTGTTGATTTTATCAACCAGCCAATGATGCCGGGAATTAACACAAGGCTTGGACCAACCAGCAATTGCAAAAACATCTGTCCGAGACGTTCAGTGACAGGGAGTAATTGCCAGGATGCATATTCTGCCTGTTTGGCGTAAAACGTATTGGGCATGGGCGTACCGCCAATCGCCAGGTTAAATAGAAGGTACAGACCAAACAAGGCGCCAAACCCAATAAAATAACGCACTACGGCCGTAAAACGCGAGCGCATGTCCTCTTCCATAAAAAGGATGGTCATCAAAACGGGACCAAGGAGTGTCAAACCGTCGGGGCGGACCCAAACCGATAGGCCAGTAAGCAAACCGAGAGTTAAGTAGCGATGCGTGTTCGTCATCAAAAGAACGAGCACAGTGGTGACGATCAAACCATGCAGCAATGTTTCCATGCCTGACATCCCCGCCCAAACGAGATGCCATTCAAATGCGATGAAGATGCCGACCCAGGGGAAGCGGGGACGATACGTGTTTACAATTTTACGTACTGTCCATTCGCAAAGAACAGCCAAGGCAAACAAGGTCAGGGAACCCAGAAAGTATGACCAAATATATGGTGAAAGTTTTAGAAAAAATCCAAGGGCAAGCAAAGCAGACCATAGCGGCGACGTGGAACCCGCAGATGGAATGCCGCTGCGGAATGCCCACTCGCCGTTCATTGCAAGGTTGCGGGCATAGGTTTGATGGATCCACGAATCATCCAAAGGGAAACCGACTGCATACGTGAATTGACTCGCAAGCAAATAGACAGCCGCAATCACCAACACAGCGGCGGCAAGAATCAGAAAATCGCGCCGCGAAAATTCATCTGTTGATCTTGAAAATGTGCGTCCCATCGACTTCACCTAAAAATATAAAATCCTCATGGTCTTGCTGATTCTCAAGCAGGTCCTTGATCTGAGGAAGAGCAGCCTGAGACTCAAGCACAAGATAGTTTGCGTTGAATTGTTCTGCCACCGCAAGGATGGCTTCCTCCCCGCCATACGGAATTGAGATTGCGGAACGCTGCGTACCAATATAATATCCCGGCGCATTACGAACAATGACAATATCGTCGCTCCTGACTCCCTGTTCTAACAGGAATGCTTCCACAACTGGGTATTCAGCTTCGCCTTCACCCCAGCCAAGCGCAAACAATCGCAGATTGACAACGAAAGCCGTAAGAATCATCACGACCATGACAAGCGCGCTTCGGAATATAACTTTAGTCTGGTCATTGCCCCAATTGCGTTTTCTCAGTGAGCGCAGAATCTCATCAAGCCCCAAAGGCGCAAGAGTCCACCACATGGGTTGAAGTGCCGCACCCGCATGGAAGAACGCTCCGCGCGCGCCTGCAAACGGAAAAATAAATGACATCACAAAAAACAAAATCAACCAGGCTGTAATTGCAAGCTTGACCCGCTCATTTTTGCGAAAATAAATAGCACCTGCAATAATAAACGGAAACAGAATGATTCCACCATGCGCGGCGAAACCGCTTTGTAGATTTGTACCAAGAGCCCACAATCGATCCGAGACGATCTCATTCCAACCGTACACAAGGAAAGACTCCATGCTCAGATCTTCGGGTGGATAGGTGAAGGTCTGGTCATAATTCTCGAGCCAGAGAGCGCGGCTTCCGCCGGGAGCCATTAAAGTCCCAAATATCTTCAAATTCCGCGCATACCAGGGGGCCATAATAACGAGGAAGCCAAGGAAAACAAGTAGTGACTTAATGAGTACATCACGAGCAAAACGCGAAAATGCATCTCGTGGAACGCGCCATAACAAGAACAGGAAAGTGAGTGCCAGCCACAACAAACCGTCACTACGGGAAAGGGAAAACAAACCAGCAAGGAGACCGAGGAAAAACCAATATCGATCGTGGGATACGTCTTCAAGCAGTTTTGTTGCAACGATGAAGTACATACTACCAAACAACATGAAGAGGCTGAAGTTATCCGTCACACCGACAAAGGGCGCATGATAAACAGAGAAAATCGCCAGTAAAGCAGAGATGAGAGCCAGGTCTCTTTTTTTAGAAAACGCATATGCCAGTGCGGCAGTGACAGGCACAACCAAAGCCGCAATAACAATGAAGGGCAATCTTGCTGAGGCGTAAGTAGCTTGCCCCGTCACCCACATGCCAAAAGCGGAAACAATGGAAGCGAGGGGCATCCAATATGTGTGGGATGGATGCGGCAGGGATGTAACGCCGTCGAGATAATTCCACAGGTACGGTTCAGTGAAACCGTTGCCTTTTGCAAGTTGAAGCCCGCCCGCGAAGTAATAGTCCGAGTCAAGGTAGCCAGGGACGGGCTGAAACTGCGCAATGATAAAAGGCAGGATCAAACCAGAGATAAATAGAAGAAAATAAGTTCGCAAGGACATATCAATCTACCTGCGGGCTGCCAGGTCGCTCCAGACTCGCGGTGGACGGATTGCCCACCAACGAATCCAGTATAAGCCGATAATAGCAGCGAGGGGCAGAAAAAGGAAAATAATATCCTGAACAATTCTGCCATAGCGTGACATGGCGAAGAAAAAAGCCACCCACGGGATAACGAATACAATCAACAGCAAAAAAAATGTCAAAACATTGGCGATATGGCGCCAGCGGTCATAGACAACGGAAAATATAAGGGCGAATGGAATAACCAGGACCGCCAGATGCTCCATTTCACTGCGAAACCCAAGCAAGGGCGTTATTGCAAGAGTGAGGCTGGCCGCCCAATAGAATCTACGGTTATCAGCCTGAAGCGCAGCATTCCATTCGTAGCCGAGAGCAATGACAAGGATGCCGATGAATATCCAGACGTAGAATCCACTTTGAGACGGGAAGAGATGCGTGAAAATCTCGTGGGTGGAAAATCCAAAGTCAGCACGCAGGTTGTTCATGCCAGCACGTAAATAGGGAATGATCCAATTTGGATAAACAAGAAATGAAACAGCAGACAGGGCAAACGTGATCATGCCCAGCCCTGCAAAGACTCTAGTGCGTCTCTCGCGGTAGGCGCGCCATGCAACCAGCAGCAAAAATGGACCACCCACTTCCCAATAATATAAAGAGACCGCCATCAATGCACCCGCAAGTTCATCCTGCTCGGCGCGAAGAGCGAGCAAAATACCTGCATAGGCGAGTCCAAGTAACAAAACTGGACTGGACTCAAGGATGGCTTGAAAAGCATAAAAGTTGAAAATGCTAAATATTAAAAACAGAATCCAGAAGTAGCGTGGGACTTCCCAATCCGTGAGGCGCAGGCTTAGCAAGGCAAGTGCGAACAATGCCAATTCGAGGAGCAAGGTGTATAGCGCCCGGGCAAGCTGAGGGTCAGAAAAAAGCGAGAAGGGAAAATAGAGCAGAAGAATGTGAAAGGGTGTATCCAGTATGTAGGGTTCATCGCCCGCCTTTGCGGAATCCTTATATACCAATTCCTGCACACGGGCAGGGACTTCTCCACTATACGGATCGATCTTTTCAAAAACAAATCCGCGACTTGCAACCCAATGGGTATAAAAATCGCCGCCGCCTGTGAGTGTGAGGTTGGCGTAGACAAGCGCAGTGGAAACGGCTAGAAAGAGAATCGTAACAAGCGCAATGAATTGATAATCGCGAGAGGTGAGAGATTTTGAGGGGGGCTGAAAGGTCATTTATTCGATCACAAATCTGAATATGGGGCGCGTCGGCGAATTACGCGCTACCTCTTTAAAACCTGCTCTGAGAAAAGCAGAAGCTGTGCCAGTAAAGACAAAAGGGTCAGGCTGGTTATCTTTCAATTCCAACGGGTAGCCTTCCACGATTTTGCCGCCGTTTTTCTTCACATGCGCGACTGCCGCTTTCAACAACTCAACTGCAATGCCTTTGTGACGATGTTTCTTTTCAATGAAGAAACAAGTGACTGACCAGACTTCCTGATCGTCCACAGGCTTTAGGACACGCGAATGAGCCAGTTTTGGATACGCACTGCGCGGTTCAATGGCAATCCAACCGACTGGATATCCCTCGGAATACGCCAGCAAACCAGGGGCTGTTTTTGAATCCACAACAGACTTTTGCATCTGGCGGGCAGCATCTCCTCTGACCTCATCGAAGGCTTTTCCACGCAATTTCCAAAACATGCACCAGCAACCGCCGCAGGCTCCATTATCTCCAAACAGCAATTCAAAGTCGCGCCACAATTTTTGTGTGAGCGGGTGAAAAGACAAATCCAGAAGAAGTTCCGTATCGAGGGGATTCATGGAAGTGAAGATGCTATTGCACGATGATTTTTAGCTTCTGCGGCAGAATTTCGTATTCAAAATTCTGTATCCATTCCGGAAAGAGTTCACCGTCCGTATGCGCAGGGGAAGGCTTATTAAGTTTGACGGAGATTTTGGTCGCATTTACCTCAACCATACCATCCATTTCAACATAACTGCCCGCGCCTTCCTTGAAGGCACGCGGCAAAGCCTGGAACAATCCCAAACGCGTGGAACGATAACCGTAGGCAAGGGTTAATTTTCCATCGAACATATCTGCATGAGGCGTCATGAAGAATCCGCCCGTTCGCCTTCCGTTCCCAATCGTGATCAGCGATAACATGCCTTTATACTCTCCGCCATCCCACGTCACTTCGGCGCTCCATTCGGGCTTATCTAAAATTCCCTGCACCGCCGCGACGAGATAACGTGCAAGACCTTTGATCCAATGAATCTTTTCGTGCTTGATGGTAACGTACGGCTCCAACCCTGCCGCAGAGTTATTGATGAAACATTTGCCGTTCAAAACACCCAAGTCCATCAACCTTGTTTTTCCAGCCGCAATGACTTTCGCCGATTCAGTCAAATCTGTTGGAAGACCAAGCGAATAGACAGCATCGTTGGCTGAGCCTGTCGGCATGATGCCCAATGGACCAACCGCCTCATTCGTGGATCCAGCTGCCTGAATCAGCCCATTGACAGCTTCTCCAAGTGTGCCATCTCCGCCCGCGGCAATGATCGGCGAGAAGCCATCCAGCACGGCTTTCTTAGCCAGCTCAATAATATGTCCCTTGCCCTGGGAAATATCCAACTCAAAGTCCACGCCTGCGGCTTTGAGCGCGGCTTCAGCCTCAGGCCAGCGCGCCTTTGAATTCCAACGGTTCGAATACGGATTAAGAATTACCTTGGCGGTCATCGTCCCTCCACTAAGTGGTTTGTATCGATTTTACCTGATGTCCATTCTTTAAATTGTGACATTAAAACTGCAATGAAAATCAACACACAACCGAAAATTTGAATGGCGATCAGCGTTTCATTTAATAACAGCCAGCCTGAAAGAACCGCAAACACAGACTCGAGACTTAGCAGCAACGCCGCATCCGCCGGAGGCGTATGCCGCTGCGCCCAAACTTGAAGGGTGTAACACAAGCCCAACGAGAAAAATGCTGTGTAGGCAATTGCAAAAATCATCGGCCAGCTAAAGCCCGTCAACAGCTCGGTGAAAATACCGACCCCTAAATTGAGGAGACCGCAAATGATAAGCTGCCCCACTGAAAATGACATCGCTTCAAATTTGGAGGCATGCTTGCCAAGAACGATAACATGGAAAGTCCAAAACAATGCGCCGACGAGTTCAAGCGCATCTCCTGCGCGGACCTCGAACCTGCCGCCCGTTGAAAGAAGAAATGCCCCTGTCCCAGCCAAAAACACAGCCACAATCGACAACCAATGCGGCCTCTCCCCCCAAACGAAGAATAACACAATGGGGACAAGCACTACATACAACGCTGTAATAAAACCAGCATTCCCAGCCGTGGTGTAAACCATGCCTGCCTGCTGCAAGGCACTCCCAACAAACAAAAAGAAGCCGGCCACAAACATCCATTTATATTGCTCACGCGGCATGGATAAAACGTCATTTCGCTTCACAAACGGCAGCACCACGAGCGCCGCCAGTAAATAGCGTGCCGCGTTGAATTGATAGACACTTCCCATCTGCCCGGCAACGCGTTGTGCGACAAAGGCAGAACCCCAGATGATGGCAACGAGCAGGAGAGTCAAGTCAGCTTTGAGGCGCATAGGAAAATATCAGGGCTCCTGTTTCAAGGGTTGGCGCGAGTGATACAATCTACAAATCTCAACACCAAATTTAATAATAGGCAATCATAGCACAGGAGCTTTAGATGTATAACGCCAAGCGAATACAAAATAATACGGCGAATACTAACAGCGGGGCATTCCAATGAACATCAAGTTTAGCGGCAAAATCTGGTTCTGGAGAGGTCCGTCTCCATTTTTCTTTGTTACCGTCCCGGAAAAGCAGAGCGATGAAATAAAAGCAATTTCTGGGCTTGTCACGTATGGCTGGGGAGTCATCCCTGTCCACGTGCAGATCGGCAAAACCAAGTTTCAGACTTCCCTAATTCCGAAAGACGGACGCTATCTTGTGCCCCTCAAAGTAATCGTCCGAAAAGCAGAGAAACTTGAGGAAGGCGACGAGGTGTCCATAAGGCTCGAATTTCGCTTATAGCAATAAGAGCATCGGAGCGGCAACTGTCTTTTGATAGAGACAGTTGTTTTATTTTCCATCAGCGTGGGTGATACAATTGCCAAACTTACTGTTATGTACAACCCAGAAACCATTGCCAGCGAAAAAGAGGAATTCAAACTAGCCGTTCTGAACGCGCGCCCTTTCAAGCCGCTATATGTAAAGTTCAAAGTGTTCTATGGCTGCAACTTGAAATGCGAAATGTGCAACCACTGGCGTGAGACTCGCGAGCCGCCCGTCTCCGCTGGACGGTTTCGAGAAGTCATCAGTGAGCTGGCTGAACTCGGGACAAAGAAAATCCACATCTCTGGCGGGGAGCCAATGTTGCGGCCGCAAATCCCTGAATTCGTGGAGCACGCTTCGTCGCTGGACATCAAAGTGACGATGACAACAAACGGCACGCTCATCACCAAGGAAAAAGCCAAACGCCTGGTCGAGGGCGGGTTACGCGGCGTGAACATTTCCATCGACTCCCCTATCCGCAAAATGCACGAAAAGATCCGCGGCGTGGAAGGTTCGTTCAAGCTGACAACCAAAGCCGTTGAATTATTCCACAGGTATAAGCACAAAGGCAAGTTGACTATCCGCATCAATACCGTGGTCAGCCGCACAAATTACCAAACGCTGGATACTCTCCCAGACCTTGCTCACTCCCTCGGCGCAGACGGCGTCAATTTAATTCCAGTGGACGACCACTGCGGCGAGATCCTCTCGATGCGAAAGAAAGATATCGCCTTATTCAATGAAGAGATCGGTCCCCGCATAGCAGAACGCGCACTTGCGCTGGGATTGATCGTTTCAGACGAAGATGCATTCCCGTTCGGCAGAAGCGAGTCAGAGGTCCGATTGGGACGCGCGGGCAGATACGCCTTCGGCTACTATGACAAGCATCCCTGCTTCGCACCATGGACTCACAGCCTCATTGATTTCAACGGCAATGTATATGTGTGTTGTATGACTCGTGAAAAAATTCCGCCCATTGGAAATATCACCAAACAATCCTTCAAAGAAATTTGGGATGGCACGGCGTATCGACAGGTGCGATTAAAAATGCATCCGCCCGCATTATCTCCATGCAGGCGGTGCGACGATTTTATTGAACAGAATAAAGAAATCTGGGAAACGATCGGGCCGTACTAACTTAAATCCGAGAACATATCGCCGCTGTCATCTGCGTCATTATCGTTGAAACGGCTGGTGCGGCTAAAGGCATCCAGGTCAGAAGGCGTGAACAATGCCGCAGCAATCGGCAAAGCAACCGGCATCTCAAGCCCCTGCTCACACGCCAGACACACACGCCCCTCCTGAGTTGCATTGGTATGCTCATCACAAAAACCGCGCCCGCATTTGACGCACTTGCCAAGCGCAGGATTTTCACATTGATGTGGAACCAAATAACCAATAATCATTTCACATTTTTCTGCCATCGAGACACCTCATGAAAATTGCGTTGCTTTCGGAAAAGTATACACCAGACATCGGCGGCCTTGCAATCTCAACAGGACGAATGGGGCATCTGCTTGCATATGCTGGACATGAAGTCCGCGTCTTTGCCCCAAGCGGAAATTTGCCAGCCACAAAAAAGCAGACTCTACGCTCAAGCGGAGTCAACATCACCCGCTTTGGCGCACACAAGCGCGTGGACGATACACTTGTCGATTGGTTCGAGCTTGTCGTAGAAGAACACAAACGCGAACCTTTCGATTTGCTGCATTCCTATTTTCTTCCGATGGCGGGGTTTGTTGCGGCATATGCTGGAAAATATCTGAACATCTCAAGCGTTGTTTCCATCCGCGGGAATGACATCGAACGGGCAGCATTTGATCCATCCAAATTTTCGCATGTGATGTATGCACTGCAAAATGCCAGTGCCGTAACCACGAACGCAAGTGAGCTGGCGAAAAAAGCAAAGGCATTTGTTGACCGAGACATTGAATTAATCCCGAACGGGATCGATGCGGGCTGTTTCAAGCCGATGAAAAAAAATGAAGGCTTGGCTGAAGCGTTGGGGTTGGGGGCAGGAAAGAGAACAGAAGAAAGAAATCCTATTATTGGGTTTGTCGGTGAATTACGCGAAAAGAAAGGGATGGAAGCCCTCCTTGCTGGCTACGCGAAAATCAATGAAAAACAGCCTATTTCTCTTTTGATTGTCGGCGAGGTACGCGCAGGTGAAGATAAAAAATGGTTTGATGAATTTCTGCAATCCAATCCTAATCTCAAAATCATCCTCACTGGGTATATTTC
>JACZJB010000262.1 GCA_014860805.1 Anaerolineales bacterium | reverse complement strand
TAAAATAACCGACCGGGGCGAAATCATATAGATCGGTGTATCGACGATACGCCTCTGATGCTTCCGCCCATGCCTGCATCAGTTGCTGGTTCTGTTTCTCCAACTCAAGCTGTTTTTCCTTCATTTCGTGAATCATTTGCAAAAGATCAGCCGTCTGCGAGGACTGGTCTATTTCCTCCCGTTTGTTCGACATGTTTCCCGTCTTATCGTCTAACTTATCTTTTGACTGATTTTCCATAAAAACTCCCATTCAGACAATCGAACGCTGTTTGTGCAGCTAGTTTCTCCTCCGATTCTTTTATATGCTGTGATGAATAGATTTGTTTTATGAACCGTAATTTTCCCTAGCCTTAATCCTAGTATAGCATCTTTGTCGAGCCAAAGGGATTACAATAATGATAATCTCAATCACAGGAGTCGCGTATATGACCATCATCCTTGACGGTTCATCCCTCACAGTCGAAAAACTGGTTGCCATTGCCCGTTTCAATGAAAAAGTTGGTCTTGCCCCCGAAGCTCTTGAGCGTATCAAAGTCTGCCGCGCCATGCTGGAGGAGAAGCTTGCCAACAAGGAAATCATGTATGGCACGAACACCGGGATCGGTGAGTTCTCCGAGACGATGCTCAATGACGAGCAGGTAAAAGAGTTCCAGAAATACCTTATCTATAACCATGCCGCGGGCATTGGCGACCCTGCGCCAATCGAACATGTCCGCGCTGCGTTGGCGGGACGCATCAACGTGCATGCCCACGGCAATTCAGGCTGCAGGCCTGAAATCACACTCACCATGGTGGAGATGCTTAATAAAGGCGTGACCCCGGTCGTTTGTCAAAAAGGATCGGTGGGCGCAAGCGGCGATCTGGCTCCGATGGCGCAAGCCGCACTGCTGCTCATGGGCGAAGGCGAAGCTTTTTATAACGGCGAGCAGTTGTCAGGTAAGGAAGCGATGCGGCGCGCTGGCATCGAGATTCCCGGTTTGCAGGCAAGGGACGGTCTGGCTGCGATCAACGGTTCCAATCTGCTGACTGCCATGTCTGCGCTGCACATTTACGATATGGAACGCTTCCTGAAACAGGCGGAGATCGCCGCCGCGATGTCCATCGAAGCGTTGCTTGGAAACATGAAACCGTATAACACAAAGCTGCATGAATTACGCGGATTCAAAGGCGCGGTCACCTCTGCAAAAAATATTGCAAAAGTGGTTGAAGGTTCTGATTTGACCACAGGCAGGATGAAAACAAAAGTGCAGGATGCCTACTCGATGCGCTCGACGCCGCAAGTGATCGGCGCGGCTCGCGACGCGATTGCGTATGCGCGTTCGCAGGTTGAAATTGAGTTGAACGGCGTGGGCGATAACCCGATCTTCATCCCTGAAGATAAATTAACGTTGACAGGCGCAAACTTCCAGGGCTCGCCGGTCGCGCTTCCGATGGACATGGCTGGCGCGGCGATCACGATGGTGTGCGTTTTATCCGAACGCAGACTCAATCGGTTGACCAACCCCGCTCTTTCCCAGGGGCTGCCTGATTTCCTTGCCCATGAACCCGGCTTCTACTCTGGCTTGATGCTCAGCCAATACACTGCCGACCATTTGATCGTTGAGCAAAGGATATTATCCACGCCCGCTTCGATCCAATCCATCCCTGCCGCTGCAGATCAGGAAGACTTTGTTTCGATGGGAATGAACACCGCGCTAAAGAATGGACAGATCCTTGATAACGCGTTCGGTATTTTGGGAATCGAATTCATGGCTGCCGCACAGGCGCTTGACTTCCGCGAATTCACAGCGGGGGCGGGTTCGCTCAAGGCGCGTGAAGTGATTCGCAGACATGTGGAACATCTTGAAGTAGATCGCCCGTTGTACAGCGACCACAATAAAATGAAAGCTTTGGTGAAATCGGGTGAGATATTGTCGGAAGTAGAAAAAACAATTGGGGCTTTGGGATAGATCTATTTAAAATGCCCGTCAAAACGGACATTTTTGGGTTTTGACAAATTTGGAAAATTGTGTAAAATAAGTGCGTTCCAATCAGGGTGCCCCCCTCACCCTGGTTGGAATATTTTTTTGTCTGTTTTCAAAGCAAGGTTGCTTTCACGGCGGGTTAAATATAAAATCTTTCTTTGGCTAAAAATCTATTCCAACCACTTCATCGCCCCGTTTCCTGCCCACCTTCCACTCCCCATACATGCGGTGATCAAATAACCGCCCGTTGGCGCTTCCCAATCCAGCATTTCGCCGGCGCAAAACACACCGGGAAAATTTTTCAACATCAAATTTTCATCCAGCGACTCAAACATCACGCCCCCTGCGCTGCTAATGGCTTCATCCAGCGGACGCGCCGCAATTAATGGCACAGGCAAATTTTTGATATAAAAGGCAAGCCGTTCCATATTCGTGAAATCATCCTTCGGCACGAACTCGCGCAACAAACCAGCCTTCACACCTTTTATCCCAATTGTCTTTTCCAAATGACTCGCCATTGAACGCGACCCGCGCGGTTTCGATAACCTCTCGGTCAATTGCGTTTCGGTTTTATCGGGAGAAAGATCCAGCATCATCACGGCTTTTCCATTCGCCAAAATTTCATCACGCATCATCGCCGAAGCCGAATAGATCAAACTGCCTTCCACACCGTCTTTTGTCACAATAAACTCGCCCTGTTGATGGAACTCTCGGAACGTCAACACCACAGACTTGATCGGCTGACCATCAAACTTCTCTCTGAAAAAAGGACTCCATGCCACATCGAATCCGCAGTTGGACGGTTTCAACGCCTCTACCTTAACCCCAGCCTGTTCCAGCCAATGGACCCATTCTCCGCTCGAACCGAGTCTTCCCCAACTCCCGCCTCCAAGCGCTAATATCACTGCATCTGCCGTGACGTTTTTGATTCCGCCCGGTGTTTCAAACTTAAGCGACCTGTCTTGATTCCACCCAACCCACTTGTGGCGCAAGTGAACATTCACTCCCGCTTCATTCAATCTCTTTAACCATGCCCTCAGCAATGGGCTGGCTTTCATCTCATTCGGGAACACTCTTCCCGATGTGCCAACAAATGTTTCCACGCCAAGCCCACGTGCCCATTCGCGCAAGTCATCGGGTGTGAATTTGGATAGCCACTTTTCAACTTCTTCTTTTCGGCTTCCATAGCGTGAAATGAATTTCTCGAACGGCTCGGAGTGAGTCAGGTTCAATCCGCTCTTGCCTGCCATCAAAAACTTTCGTCCCAACGACGGCATGGAATCGTATACATCCACGCTCACGTGGTTCTCGCTCAACACTTCTGCGGCCATCAATCCTGCAGGTCCGCCGCCGATGATCGCTGCCGATTTCATTGGGATGCCGCCACTTCCACTGCGAGTCTTTCCTGCGAGGCATTTCCTGCAAGATAAATCAGGACAGCCCCTATTACAAATAAAACAATGTTTAGGAGGAAAGGCAGGCCTTTATCAAGAGTGGAGAGAGTTCCAGCGATCCAGCCGAATGGGGAAGTGATCAGGATGATGCATACATACATGATGGACTGGATGCGGGCGCGCTCCGTTGGGTCAATTGTCAATACAACCATTTTGTCCATGAGCGGATTGACCGCTGCGAGACAGCACGCTTCCAAAAACACACTGATGATGAGAATGAAATAACTCTGGTCAGGTGCGGTAATCAAGATCACGTTGCTGATCACAAAGCCGAGAAAACCCAGGGTTAGCGGCAGTTTGAAATGCATCTGGCTGATGCGCGGCATGATCACGAAGAAAAAGAACAACATCACCGCTGATTTAACGAATGGGAAAACCGCCAGGTTTTGGGCTGGAATATGCAGCCTTTCCGTTACGATGATGGGCCAGAAGCTTCCGCTAATGAGTGTGGTTATGCTGATCACGAGCATGATGCCTGCTGTGTAAAGTGTTTGCGGCGTGCGAAGCAGTTCTTGTAGAACTCCACGGTATTCACGCAGCACGCTGAAAGCGCTCTGATGGCGGGTCGCATGCCTGCGGATTTTTCCCTGTCCCGTCTCTTCCGTCATTCGATAGGTGGTAATTGCCTTTACAGTGAACATGACTGCCGCAAAAATATACAGTCCGCGTATGGTAGGTATCAATGAAAAGACGCCGATCAATATGCCGGTTAGCGGCGCAATGAACCCAACCATCACATTGGCTATGTGGATCCAGGTATAGATATCGACCAATTGATCTTGGTCAGCATCTTCCACCAGAAGGCAGCTCCAGGAATTGAGCGTGATCCGCCAGAAGCTGTTCATAATGCCTGCTGCCAGAAAATACCAAAAATTCTGTGCGAATGCGGAGATGAGCGCTGGAATACTCCACGCCAGGATATCGAAGACCAGAGTTGTGAGCCTGCGTCCCAATTTATCAGTGACTACGCCGCTCAATAATGCCAGGATGATCTGAAAGCCCCAACTGACACTGACAGTCAATCCAATCTGCTTATCCGATAGACCCAGTGCGATCATATAAATTGAAATATAAGGAGAGTATAAGTTGAAGGGAATACCCCACAATGGTTCGGTGTAAACACAACCGCGCGGATTTCCGCGCAGGCTTCTCAAGGTGGTAATTAACGAGTGGTCGTTCAAGATGCAGGCTCCATGTTCAGGGTGAGATGATTATATAATACCTGCGGTCACGAATTGCATTTTCGCCTTTCTGAAAAAGTGCAATTTGTGACCGCGCTGGGTATAAAGAGAAAACTCCTGAGCCATTCAGGAGTTTTCTCTTGTTCACTAGATTGATGTTATCTCTTATCTTTCCACACTGAGCACTCCGCCCAATGCATTCAACTTGAGCGTCCATACACTGCCTATCTGATATTGCTGGAACTCGCTGACGGTGCCCGGTGTGTAGGTTTCCTGTCCGTCGGGAGTGCTGAAATAAACGGTTAATACCTCTGAGGATGCGCCCAGACGTTGTTCGCCAAAAATACTGGGGTTTTCGTAGATGGGATTGAGGTCGTTTCCTTCCAGTGTATAAGTCTGGATGGTGGTCCATTCATCCACGGTGTAACTGCAATATTGCTGTGTTTCTGTGTGGCATTCTTCCACAACCTCGGCGAAGCCGTTGCCACGGTCAACCGTTTTTTCTTCACAGACTTCCCGACTGTCATCATAACAGGAGACATTGTAGGCGTTTGAAGGCGGGCTGCCGCGTTCGTTGGAATGACTCACTGCCTGCACTTCCTGTACGGGGACGCTGGTTTGCCAGCGCACATCGGTTACCGTCCCTTCGACAGATTTGGAGGGCAGCACGAACAGCATAAAAATTGCTGCACAACAGACCATGAGGAAGGCGGCGATTCCACCAAAAATCAACCAATTCAATTTTTTCTTTGGCTTGGTGGGCTGAGTGCCAACCGTTTGTGCTTTGGCTTGTGGAGCAATAGACTCCGCAGTGACTCTTGGCAGGGGAGCACCGCATTGCGCGCAGGTAACGGCAGCGCTTGGATTTTCAGCATTGCAGTTTGGGCAATGGACAATTTTCGGCGCGGCTGGGGCGGCTTGTAGAATTTTCCCTGCCTCGCGGGCTTTGCCTTCCTTCAAATCCGCACCGCATTGCGAACAGTTGGTTGCTGTCGACGGGTTGCGCGTGCCGCAGAATCCGCAGTGGATATCCGCGCCTGCTTTTGCGGCTTGAACGAGTTTTTCGTCTGTTACGATCTTTTCTTCCGCAGCGCGTTGGAATTGGACGTTCTCAGGCTGTGCCGCGCCGCAGCTTTCACAAGTTTTGACCGAACCTGGGTTGCGTACGTTGCAGTTCGGACAAACCCATTCCAGTTGAATAAAACCTTTGCTTTCTTTTCTTGCCATCGTCAATCCTTTAAATTGATGTAGAGTTTATGAATCGTTTTCTTGAACTGAATTAATCCTGCTGTTCCAGTTCAATGGTCTTGCCGTCGTACACGCCAGTGACCGTGGCCTTGTTGATCTTGTAATCGTATCGATAGTTCAGGCTGCCGGTCTTTGCGCCGCTGATATCCACGGTAAAGGAGAAAACCCGGGTGTCGTATGTATATTGTCCCGTGCCGTTGAGGATTAGGTCCGGCATCATGGCGCATTGGTCATAGGCATATTGATCCGCGATTTGTCCGGGACCAAATGTAAAGGTTCCTCCATACGTACAGCCGACTGTAGTCTGTTCTTCCCAATCGCCATAATAGAATTCGGGCAGATAGTAGAAGTTTTCGTCCAGCGAACGGGCGAGGTCGAGCGCATCAGCAAACCCGTTCACGTTTTTCGGGAGGTTGGGAAAATAGAGAGAGAATGGTGTTGGATCCCAGTCTTTACAGACGATCTCATGTTCAGACGGAAGCGTGCCGTCCACCATAAAGTCGGTGATGTAATTGTCAGGGCATTCATATCCCCAGCCGTAGATGGAATGCACACCGCCTTCAACATAGATGTGATATCCATCCGCAAGATTTTGAGCTACAAATTGACCTTCTTCAAATGGAGTGGCTGGGTCGAGAGTGGCGTTCAATACAAAAGTGGGGACACCTTCCAACACCAATGGCTCGAAAACCACTTCTTCCTTTGGGGAGGAGGGCCAGAACGCGCAGGTGACTCCGGTGTAGGCGCTTCCGTCGAGGCGTGGCACCGTGCCGTTCGAAGCCTGACCCGCTTCAATGGATTGAGCGATGCGCTCTTCCTGAGTCCCGCTGAAGAAGTCGTCATCTGTGCAGAAGACGCCAAGGAACATGGTATCTGAGAAGGTTGGGTCGCCAAGGTAATCAAATGTTGCCGGGTCGATCAAGGTGTTGAGATACATCAGTCGCAGCATGGGCACAAGGTCGCCGCTGTTGGCGGAAGCCAGCGCCCTCAAGAAGATCATGCGGCCTTCCAGCGAGTACATTTGGTAGGCGGTGGTGTATTCAAGTTGATTGAAGGTAAAAGTCCCTTTTGCCTTTTCACCGTTCGGCAGAGGAAATTCATACGCAAGGGGTTTCTTGGAAACTTGCGCCGCTAATTTGTCGTACACTGCAACCGCATCCTCGCCGCCCATATCCGCGGAGCAATCATCGTCCTCATTGCAGGCTTGCAGTGTGGCGACCAAAACTTTATCGAATGCCCTTTCCTGCGAATAGAGACTATCTTCACCGCTCAAGGTCATATTGATGGTTCCATCAAGGATCAATCCAGCCAATCGGTTTGGATATGCGCGCGCATAGGTTTGTGCCACGGCTGTCCCATAACTTACGCCATACATCCATATCTTTTCATCGCCAATCGTTTCACGGAAGGTTTCAATATCCTCTGCTACTTGATTCGTGCCAAAGAAAGCCAGCTTGGCAGGGTCAATGCCGATCTCGGATACACACTCTTCCACGTAGGCGCGGGTATCGTTAACAAGAGCCTGTTGTTCTTCAACAGTGTCATAGCCTTCTTGACCGGCAGTGTTGAACTCGGTCAGATAGCCAATAAAATCTTTTTCATACGCCACCGGGCATTCCAATGGATTGGAAAGACCGATGCCGCGCTGGTCGAAGAAGACAATATCATAATGCTGTTGAATATCGTCGCTGATGTAACCCAGGTAGGAACTGCCAATGCCTTCACCGCCGGGTCCGCCGGGGAAGGCTTGAATGAACATGCCATAGCGTGTTCCAAGAGCGGGCGAAACTGCAAAGGTCACATTGATGGTTTCTGTATTTGCAGAATCAAAATGATTTAAAGGAACTGGAATACTTACACAAATCAGGTCTGGTTTTTCTGCGCAAGCCTCCCCGCCAAGTTCTTCAAGTTTTGTGACAATGCTTTCCGTCGTTGCGGCGGGTTGAGTAGCCGCCGGTGTTTCCGGTGTGGCGGGCACTGGCATCAGCGTCTGACATGCCATGGAGAAAATCCCAATTACCAAAATGAATTTCAAAAAATTTTTCAAGTTACTCTCCTGTAATTTATTGACCGAAGTTTACAATAAAGCCGTGCCAAACGCACACCCCAATTTGTCCTATGACTCAAATCCCTGCCACTTGCGGATCTCCGCAATGCGGGACCCGTGGTCAGGTTCCTTGTGCGGAGACGGATCATTCGCTTCATTCTTAAATGGATGGCTGGTCAATGCGCCGAAGACAGCGTCCACCCCGTTGGCGACGTTGCGCGGGTCATAGCCGCCTTCGAGCACAAAGACGATCTTGCCGTCACAATGTTCCTCCGCCAGCTCTACCAGTTTCTTCGAGATATTGAAATATCCCTGCGTGGATAATCCCAATGAAGTGATCGGGTCATTCCAATGTGCATCGAAGCCAGCCGAGATCAACAGCATTTGCGGGCGGAAAGCCTCGACCATCGGCTTGAAGATTTCATCCCCGATGAGTGAAAACGTCTCGTCCCCGGCACGGGCATGCAGCGGGACATTCGCAATGCGCTTCCTTGCATGAGGCGCATCTTCAAACCAACCGGTGCCGGGGTAAATTCCCCATTGATGGGTGGAAATAAAACCGGTTCTTTCATCGTTCATGAATGCGGCTTGTGTGCCATTGCCGTGATGCGCATCGTAGTCAATGACCATGACGCGTTCCATTCCGTTTGATAACGCATCCTGCGCGGCGACGGCAATATTATTGAAAATACAGAATCCCATTGAACGATATGGCTCAGCGTGATGTCCCGGCGGGCGCACAATGGCAAAGGCATTCTTTGCTTCGCCACGCACCACCATCCGCGTGCAAGTCATGACTCCGCCAGCAGCGAGCATGGCATCTTCGTACGATGTGTGGGTAACATAGGTGGGCGCATGATCGATTATTCCGGGCCCTTGCTGACATACTTCTTCAATGGCCCGAATCAATTCTGGCTTATGCACGCGCGCCACCTCTTCCACGGTTGCACGTGTAGATTCCATTCGCTCTGCGGCGAAGGTGCCGAGCTTTGGCTCAAGAACCTCCAACCTGCCCGGTCTTTCAGGGTGTTCCGGGTATTCATGATTTTGCGAGGGGACAAATGTAAATACAGTTTTCATCAGCAAATTATAGCCGTAGTGCAGGATTAAAGCAGGAAGGGCACACGTGTGCCCTTCCTGTTCTTTCATTCAAACAAACTTAAACTATCTGCTAATACCCGGTACTGGATACATCGTTCGACGGCCTCCACTGTGACCACTTGTCAGTGGCGGGATCAATTGTCATGTTGCCTGCAGAGCCGCCCTGCCAGAACACCTGGAAGATGTTCGCATCACCATCCCGGTCGGAGGTAAATGCCAGGTTTGTGCTTCCGCAGTCCCAGGTCGGGCCTGAATCGATGCCTTCGTAGGTGGTCACTCGATATTCCTTTTTGTTGATGAAGTCGTAGCTGTAGATATCGAGGTTGCCATTGCGTTCGGACTGATAAGCAATGCGATTGCCTTCGTGCGACCAAACATGGTTATTGGTGTGACCGTCCGTTGTGATGCGCTGCAGATTGTTTCCATTCTGGTCAACCACATAGAGATCTGTTTGGCCGGCACTATCCACAAGGAAGGCGATCTGCCTGCCGTTCGGAGACCAACTTGGGAACGTCTCATCCGTCGGAGTGTCAGTCAATTGGAACTCATTACCCGTTTCAACATTAAGGATGAAGATATCCCAATTGTTGTTGCGGTTGCTCTGGAAGACGAGCCACTTGAGATCCGGTGAGTAGAACGGATTGATATCGTCCGCCTTATCATTTGTGATCTGGACTTCCTTGCCAGTGACTTGATCGATGGTGAAGAGGTCGAAGGTGCCGTTCCTGTCACTTTGATATACGATCGTGCGCGCATCCGGACCGTACATCGGGTTGGTATTGTTCGATTGAGTATTCGTCAAGCGTGTAGCGTCTCCGCTGCCTAGCAGGTCGGTATAGTAGAGTTCCACATTGCCGTTGCGGTTGCTTTGGAAGACTACGTTGGAGTCGTTTGGCGCGCGGCTTGGGCGGCTGTCTACGGCATCATCCTTGGAGAGGTTGTAGAGCTTGAAGCCCTCCTGCCCTTCAATGCCGTCGAGACGATAGACCTCAAGATTGTCATCACGGAAGGTGTGGAACACCAGACATTGGATACAGATCGAAGGCTGGGCTGGGGCGACAGCTGGTACTGGTTCGTGGCAGTTTGCCATGGATGCCTGAGCTGTCAAGTTGCCGGCATTGGTGATGGACAATATCAAGCCGGTAGTGACGCCATTCAGCGTGATCTTCAGGCTTTGCCCCGCGGTCAATTGGAAGGGTGTTCCCGGCTGAATGACATTGCCATAAATGTCTTTGACAGTATAGATGTAGGCAACCGGCATATCACCACCGTTGTTCGTGATGACGAAGGATGCTGTTCCCTTTTCGTCTGTGCAGACGCCGGTTGCAGTCAAAGCAGGCGCAGGCGGCGGCGTTACGCAGGCGGACATATCTGCTGTAGCAGTCAGAGCGTTGTCATTCGGGCTGGATAATGCGTATGATGTGGAATTGCCTGTTACCGTTACGGTAATACTTTGACCTGCAATTAGTTGGAAGGTGGCAGTTTTCACAACAGCGCCATTGGCATCTTTAATTTCATACGTATATGGAGTTGTCATGTCTGCGCCCTTGTTGGTGATTACAAAGGTCGCCTCGCCGCTGACGGCAGTACAGACGCCGGCTGCAGTCAAAGCAGGGGCAGGCGGCGTTACGCAGGTGGACATGTCTGCCACTGCTGTCAGGGCTGCATCATCGGGGCTGGACAGCGTATATGAGGTAGACGAGCCGTTGACTGTAATGGTGGTGCTTGCTCCGGCTGCCAGTTGGAAGGTGGAAGTCTGAACGACAGCACCGTTTGCGTCTGTGACGTTATATGTGTACGGAGTTGTCATATCCGCGCCGTTGTTGGTGACCACGAATGTCGCGGTGCCGGCATTGGAAGTACATACGCCGGTTGCTGTCAGGGCTGGCGGCGGAGGTGGAGGCGGCACGCAAAGAGACATATTTGCCACAGAGGTTAATCCAGCATCATCGGGACTGGATAGCGTGTACGATGTGGATGAGCCGGTTACTGTAATGGTTGTACTGGCTCCAGCTGCTAATTGGAATGTGTTGGTATCCACAGTGGCGCCGTTGGCATCGGTCACATTGTAGGTGTAGGCGGATGACATGTCACCACCGTTGTTGGTGATGATAAATGTGGCAGTACCGGTATTGGCTGTACATGCGCCTGTTGCCGTCAAGGCGGGGGGCGGAGGAGGAGGAACACAAAGGCTCATATCCGCTTGGGCAGTGAGAGAGGCGTCATTGGGGCTGGTCAAAGTGTATGTACTCGATGCTCCAACCACGTTTATCGTTTTGCTTTCGCCTGCAAGTAACTGGAAGGTGTCCGTATCAACAACTGTGCCGTTGGCATCTGCTATGTTATATGTGTACGGAGCGGACATGGCGCTGCCATTGTTCGTGATGATGAATGCGGCTGTTCCAGTGTTGATACCTGTACAAGCACCAGTAACAGATAAGGACGGAGGCGCAAGCGGCGTGCTGGTGGGCGTGCTTGTCGGAGTACTGGTCGGACGCGCCAGACAAGATCCGACTGCGTTCAGCGTCACTGAGGATAGGAATGAAGTTTTATAGGTGACGGTCATGGTGGCATAACCGGCGCCTTTTATGGAAATTGTTTCACCAGGCAGCAGGTTGATGGAGCCACTTTGAGAAGGATCTGACAGGTTGTACGATCCGTCGCTGACAGAGCCAGAGATGTTGCGGATTACGAAAGTCGCGCTCAGGTCTGTATTGCAGAATACCTGTAGATCCAATTGACCGTCTAGAATCTGGATCGTTGGTGTAATTGAGGGTGTGGGTGATGGCGTCTTGGTGGGCTTTGGTGTATTGGTATTGGTA
>JACZJB010000261.1 GCA_014860805.1 Anaerolineales bacterium | reverse complement strand
AGTTCAAGCATATATCAGCGAAAAAGAACAAGCTAGTAGCAAATGTAGAATTGACTCATTATTTAGTCCAATTCCTATTCTTTCTGCAAAACGAAAAACAAGTTCATTATTAGCACTGCCGTCTGGAAATGCTAACAGTGTTGATAAAACGTATGAGAAATTATTGGCTCAATTAATGGCTTCCATGCTTTATCCTCACTTGGATTTTGCAGCAGAGCAAAGCAGAACAGACTCAGGTGTTTTGATAAGGGATTTGGTTTTCTACAACAATAGATCTATCGACTTTATGCAGGATATTTCTAATGATTACGGCTCAAGGCAAATAGTCATGGAAATCAAAAATGTGAGGGTGATTGAACGTGAACATATAAATCAACTAAACAGATATTTAGCAAATGAATTTGGTCGATTTGGAATACTTTTAACAAGGAATCCCTTACCTAAGCCAATGTTCAAAAACACAATTGATTTATGGGCAGGACAAAGGCGCTGCATAATTGTCCTTGATGATCAAGATCTAAAAACAATGTGTGAAATATACGAAAATAAGCAAAGAATTCCAATTGAAGTAATAAAGAAAAAGTATATTGAATTTACTAGAGCATGCCCTGCTTAAATGGAGACTTTTTATGAAATCAACAGCCCAAATTGAAACGTTAATTAAATTGATGATTCAACTGCAAGAGATATTAAAAGATTTTGCCGAACTTTCCAAGAAAAAACCCAATGATCAAGTAAACAAATTTAAATTGCGACTAGTTAATCAAGTTTTAGAGACGGCTAATGAAATAATCGACGAGAAAAACAAGCCTTTTGCCGATTTTACAGTGTTTGATGAAAACGATTTACCTTCTAATAGCGATGTTGTACTTATCCTAACTCAGTACTCGGCCTGTCTGCAAAAATTTCGCAAAGAAAATATTGCAATGGATGATGCCCATGATAGATATTGGATTATTAATGGTAAAAGAAGCAAGATTCCCTATGTCGGTCGTTAAAGGAAAAGAACTATGAAAATTGAGACAGCAAAACAATTTGATATGACAGAAGAACAGTTAATTGGACTGTATGAAGAAATGCTGGTGCTTTCAAAGAAAAGCCCCGATGGCCCCACAAATAAATTCAAATTAAAATTCATAAATGAACTTTTGGCAAAAGCCAATTCACTTTTAGGTGACAGTTACCATCCTTTAAAAGATTTTGATACGTTTGACGAAGAAGAATTGCCTACATCCAGTGATGTTGTGTTTATTCTTTCGCAATACCTAAAGGTAATGGATAAGTTCCGTTACGACAATACAATTCTTGATTTTGGAACACGGTATTGGAAAACAGACGATCGTAAGAATAATCTTCAAACAAAACATCCTAAATATCTCAACAACGATTAGCAACGTGTTTGTTGCTAAGTGGTTACCCCAAGTTCATTTGTGAATTTATAAAACGAAGCAAATAATTAGCTGATACCAATTACCAGCGGAGAACGGGCAATAGAAACGAAATGATGAAGGATGAAAGAGAGGCTTCACACTAATTGGAATGATTGATAGGCAGAATTAGCTGGCCTCACCCTGATTGAGACGGTTTATGAGCTAGCCAACTTGCCCCTCTCCTAAAAAAGGAGAGGGCATTTTTTTGTAGTCTATGCCCCCCTCGCCCCGCTCGTATGATAGCAATTGACAGTAAGAAGTCGTATGATGAAACTGTCCCTCTCGCAAACACATCAACAAGGAGAACATCATGAACAAAGACACGCTTCGTCAACTTGCCAATGCGCTTTCCGTCCTCATCGCGCTGACCGTCAACATCCTCGCCAGCACCCTGCCGCTCAACGGGCAGAACACAGGCGAGATCTCAGACCGCTTTCAAGTCTATTTCGTCCCCGCGGGCTATGTCTTCGCCATCTGGGGCATCATCTACATCGGCTGGATCGCTTTCAGCATCTATCAATTCCGAGCCGATCAAAAGGAAAGCCCGCGCCTGCGCAACCTCGGATACTTATTTGCCATCAGCGGCATCTTCAACGCCGCCTGGCTGTTCTGCTGGCATTACAACCTCTTCGGTCTGAGCGTGTTGGTCATGCTCACCCTGCTCGGTCTGCTCATCGCGGGGTATCTAAAATTAAACGTCGGGCGCACATCCGTCAGCACCGCTGAAAAATGGAGCGTGGATATTCCTTTCAGTGTCTACCTCGGCTGGATCTCCGTCGCCGCAGTTGCCAACGTCACTGATTATCTGTACCTTATCAACTGGAATGGATTCGGAATCGCGCCGCAGGCTTGGGCAGTCATCATGCTGGTGGTTGCCTGTCTGCTTGGTCTGCTCATGACGGTCACTCGCAGGGACAGCGGCTACGTCTTCGTGCTGGTCTGGTCCTTCGCTGGCATCGCCCAAAAGCAGGCTGATACCGCACTGGTGGCGAACAGCGCCTGGGTCGCAACAGTCTTCATGCTTGGGCTGGCGGTCTACAGCATCGTTCAACGCCGCCGTAAAACGGCTTAGATCGAACAAAACGCCTCCACCGCCCTGCGAATACCCCTCTAGGCGCAGCAGTGTAGCTCCACTGTACGTCCACAGTAGCTCCACAGTGTCTCCACAGTGTCTCCGCAGTAGCTCCCATCGAGCCCTCATCAGCCAGTTTTGTCCCTGGCCATCCCTTCGACAACGTTGAAACCTGCCATGCAGGAACTGGATACAAAACCAGGGTAGTCCGCAATGCTGCAATGAGAGGAAGTTTGTCATGATGCAATTCCCTCCCTTTGGGTGTACAGTAGAAGCGAAAGGAATTTCATCATAATGGATACACCTGCTCGCTATAACCCGATCTTGGTCGTTTTACACTGGCTCACCGTCATCCTGCTCCTCGGCGCGGGTCTTCTTTCTGACAGTGAGGGAGGTTCGTCGCCCATCAGCATTCACATGGTGCTTGGGTCGTTGTTGCTGCTTGTTCTGGTCATCCGCCTGATTATGCGCTTTACGACCAGGCGCCCCGCCCGGGCACAAACAGGCAATCCGCTATTGGACAAATTAGGCGAGATCGTCCATGTCGGTCTGTATTTCTTTGCCTTCTACATTCTCACAATCGGCGCGCTGATCGCATCCCAGAGAAATTTGGTCGGCTATGTGCTGGGGACAGGCTCCGTGTCTCGCGGCAATCTGGCATTACTTCGTCCCTTGCATGAGCTTGGCTGGTTTGCCGTCCTTGGGCTTCTGTTCCTGCATGTGGCCGGAGCACTCTATCACCAATTCATCCTCAAAGATAACC
>JACZJB010000260.1 GCA_014860805.1 Anaerolineales bacterium | reverse complement strand
GTATGGGGGTGGGGACGATCACCGGCGCGCTGCCGGGGACGCCTATTGGAATCACAGGTTGATCGCCTTCCTGTAAATAATGTCCTTCCGTACGCGCCCATTCCTCCACCGATGCCGTTGATCCTGCGTAAGCCACCTGAGTTTGCAATGCCATTTGGGTTTGTATCGCCTGTGTTGCCAAAGCGCGGACCTGGTCGCGCTGGTCGTTCAAGCGGTTTAATTCCTCGAGGCGTGAATTGAACTCGATCACAAACAATATCAACACAAAAATACCCGCAAACACGGCTATGCGTCTAAAATTAAAGGGGATCTTAAGCATGGCTTTATCTTAATCGCATTCCCCGCATTTGCAAACCCTTTTATGGTACAATCCTGCCCCGCAGGGCGTAGTACCCTTCGCTCTGACATTTCACCGCCAGAAAGGGCTTGAAGAAAATGAAAGTATTGCTAGTAAAAGACGTGTACAAACTTGGCCGCGCCGGAGACATCAAAAAGGTTGCTGATGGTTATGGCCGCAACTTCCTCATTCCGCAGGGATTTGCCGTTCTCGCAACCGAAGGCGCTTTGAAACAGGTGCAGCGAATTAAGTCACAAACTGAGATTCGCCGCAACACCCAGAACAACGAACTCAAGGGCGTTGCCGACCTGATCAAAGACGTAACTCTCACATTCGCCGCCAAAGCGGGTGATACGGGCAAGTTGTACGGCTCCATCACCACTCAGGATATTGCCACTGCTCTCAGCGAAAAGGTCCGCTACGAAGTGAAACGCCAATTGGTTGATATTCAACCCATCCGCACACTTGGCGAGTTCACTGCTCACATCCGCCTGACCATGGATTTGGTCCCCGAGATCAAGATCATCGTCCATCGCGAAGGTGAAAGCGCCGAAGCTCCCGTTGAGCAGGCTGAACCTGAAAAGGCGAAGAAACCGAAGAAAGCCGAAGCTCCAGCAGCAGATGCCGTGGCAGAAGAAACACCCGCTGCAACAGCCGAATAATAAGAACTTCACATCACCGGCGAAAGTCGGTGATGTTTGTAATACAATACCCCCATGCCAGAATCAATTGGTCAACGCCTCAAACGGGAACGCGAAGCGCGATATCTCACGCTTGAAAGAGCATCTGAAGATACGCGTATTCGCATCCTGTTTTTGCAGGCTCTCGAAGCAGACGATTATTCTGTCATACCATCTGCGGCGCAGGGACGCGGCTTTTTGCGAAATTATGCCGAGTACCTGGATCTTAATATTGATGAAATGATCGCAGAGATCCAGCGCAGTGCGCCTGCTTCTGTTGAAGTGAGCGGGCCATTGCCGCAGGTCAACCTTCTTGAAACCGAGATTCCGCCCCTAGTTAATGAAAATGAAAAGCCTGCGCCTCGTTTCTTTGACCGTTGGCTGGGACGCCGTCCGAAAGCAGAATCACAGCCTGAGACAGAGTCTCCCGAACCTGTGCTGGAAGAATCCCCTGCGCCTGTTGAAAAAGTAGACCTCGTTGAAGAACCTAAAACTCGCGGCAGAAGAAAAAAGAAAATAGCGGAGGAAGAGATTCCCCCGCAAGCTGAAGTAACGGAGATAAAACCAGCAGAGGAGTCTCTGCCGGTTGAGGTTGAACATGTTGAAGTTAAGGAAGAAGCGAAAGCGGGTTTTGTTTCGCAGCTTGTAATTTTCGCTCAATCCCTTTTCAAAAAGAAAGAACCCGAATCCGCTTTTGTTGTGGAAGTGGAGGAGGAAAGCGAAACAGAACCGGAACAGGTAAAGCCTTTTGTGCCCGCTTTGCCCGCGGATGTGATCTTTGCCGAGATCGGCGCACAGTTGCGCGAGCGGCGTGAGTTGATCAGTTTGACCCTCGAAGAGGTGGAGCGGCATACGCATTTGCGGGCGGTGTTCCTGAAAGCGCTGGAAGATGGCGCAATGGATCGCTTGCCGTCACCTGTGCAGATGCGAGGGATGCTTGTAAATTATGCGGCTTTCCTTGATCTGGATACCGATAAAATTTTGCTGCGCTTTGCAGATGCATTGCAGGCGAGACGGCATGAGAAGTACGCCGAAACGCCGCGCGAAAAGATTCAAACAGAAGTGGTTGCATCCATACCATTCCTGCGGACATTTATTGCAGGCGATTTGGTCTTCGGCGTGTTGATGATCGCGATCCTGGCGGCGCTGGCGATCTGGGGATTTGGGCATCTGGTTAGTTCGCAGGATGATCAAGATCTGGCAGAGGCTACTGCGCCTTCCATTGTGGACGTACTCGGTGACGTGCCTCTTCCAACGGCATCATTGCAATCTACATTTGTCGCCGTGGATGAAAATATTGCCGCCACTTCCGCGGCTGGGGCAGGTTTGTTGATCACGCCAGATGCGCCTACACAGGAAGAAAACAATACGAATGTGACGGTCAGTATCTTTTCTCTGGAACGCACTTTTGTAAAGATCTCTGTGGATGGCGAAGTGGCTTTTGAAGGCCGCATGGCTCCACGCGAAACAAAAGTATTTGATGCGGAGAATCAAGTGGTTGTGTTGACAGGTAATGCTTCCGCGCTACGAGTCACTTATAATGGACAGGACCTTGGTTTGATGGGCGGCATTGGAGAAGTGGTCAGCCGCGTTTATTTGATCTCCGGCGTGGCGACGCCAACTGCAACCATACCGCCTACGCCGACCAATACACCACTGGTAACTCCGACGTTCACGCCAACCTCCACACCGACAGCCACGCCGACGATAACTCCGCCGGACGGCGGGTAGCCATAATTTATAGTTAGGAAAATAACGTGTCTAAAAAGAATACATTTCATTTAGTGTCACTGGGCTGTGCAAAAAATACGGTCGATTCGGATTCGATGGCGCAATTGCTTTTGCGCGATGGATACCGTTCAATGGATGACCCATCCAAAGCGTCAGTGTTAATCGTCAACACATGCGGGTTTATTGGACCTGCGAAAGAAGAATCCTATCGTGTGCTTGGCGAACTTGCCGAATCAAAGCTCGATGGGCAGGTGCTTATTGCAGCGGGATGTCTCACCCAGCGCTATGGCGTGGAAGTTGCTAAAAAAGTGCCCGGCATTGACGGCATCCTTGGTACACGTCGTTGGATGGATATTGTGCAGGTGGTGAAGGAAGTCCGCAAAAGCAAGCATCCTGAGCCGATCTATCATTTGCCTGAAACAGCAACAGTCGGCACCGATGAATACGATGCTTTGCGCGTCAGTGTGGCTGGTGCGAGTGCCTATATTAAAGTGGCGGATGGCTGCCGCCGTCCCTGCGCATTTTGCGCGATTCCCTTAATAAAGGGGACGGCTGTTTCTCGTCCGGTCGAAGCCATCATCCATGAGGCGAAGACATTGCGTGACAAAGGCGTCCGCGAATTGGTCTTGATCGCGCAGGACACAACGGATTACGGTCACGACCTTGGGATGAAAGATGGTCTTGCGATTCTGCTTGAGCAGTTGACGGATGCCGTCCCGGATATTGATTGGATCCGTGTGATGTATTCCTACCCGGGCTATGTCACGGACCGCCTGATCGATGTGATGGCAACCCGTAAACAGGTTTTACCCTACCTCGATATGCCGCTCCAGCATGCGCACCCAAAAACCTTGTACCGCATGAAGCGCCCATCCAATATGGATTGGGTGCACAAAACTCTTGGCAAAATGCGCGCGACCGTGAAAGACCTGTCGATGCGTACAACGTTTATTGTTGGATATCCCGGTGAAACGGATGAAGAATTCCAGACCCTGTATGATTTTGTGAAGGAAATTCGATTTGACCGCGTGGGCACGTTCCAATTTTCCTTTGAACCCGGGACAACTTCCGCGCCTCTGGGCGACCCCGTGCCTGCTTCTGTTAAACAGGAAAGATTCGAACGCCTGATGGAACTTCAGCAGAACATTTCGCTGCAAGTAAATCAATCCTACGTTGGCAAAACCCTGGATGTACTGGTTGAGGGATTTGACAATGGTATTTCCATCGGCAGGTCGTACCGCGATGCGCCTGAAATTGACGGCATGGTCTTTGTGGAAGGCAAAGCGAAGGTGGGAGATATCGTCCCTGTCAGGATTACTGGTGCAATGACTTACGATTTAACCGGCGCGCTGGTCGAGCCGACTTTGATCAAGCTGTAAACACAAACCAAATAATAAAAGAGACCGTCGCTATCTCTGGCGACGGTCTCTTTTATTATGATACTCTTGCGTAGGCTGTAGCTGCGAGGATCAGTGCAGAGAGCAGCAGGTTGATCCGCAGGATGAGCAATTCTTTTTTCTGAAGTTTCGCCAGTTCGCCTTCATCCGCTTTTTCTTTTTTTAGGAGCGTGCGGTGGATGGCGGGGAGCACTTCCCAGGTTTGGATGGCGCTGACAACCACCATCACAACCGCCAGCCCATGCTTGACGAGGATGGCTATCGACCATTGCGTGCTGATGTTCAGGAAACCATCGTAATGTGGACTGGTGCTGAGTTGAAACAAGCCGGTTGCGAGGAGTAAACCCATACAGAACCAAGCAAGGGGCTCGAGTCTTTTTTGCAGGGCGGCGATAAAACTAAGTTGGTCGGCCAGCTTCAAGGTCCGTTGGGAGGCGGGAAGGACAAGTATATTGATCGCGGCAAGGCTGCCAATCCATGCAACAGTTGCCAGCATGTGTAGCCAGAAAATGATCGCCAATACCCATGTGGAAGGTGTCGTCATGGATTAAGGCGTTGGTGTTTCACTTGGCACTTCTACGGTCGCTGGAATTTCGGTTGTAGCAATAATAACAGTTGGCGGAATTTCAGTTGGAGGATTGCATTGCAAATTTGCCTGGGCGGCATTGTTGGCGGAGGTTCCATCCAAAGTGCCAAGCCCGGAGGCGGTCAGATAGACGTCGTATGCGTCACAATAATCCTGCTTGGCGAAGAGTTCGTTGCCGTAACTTGTGAGCGCAATAAAGTATCTTTGGGATGCAGTCATGGAACCATCCCACATGGAGGGCCATCCGGCGCCGACCTGTTCAAAGTAGGAGACTGCCTGCGCCCAATCCAACTCCCAGAAACTTGCGCCTGTGATGTATGCGCGCGCGCCGTCACGCAGACCGACTGCTGTATTATCCAATGGACCGAAGCGCTCGGCGAGGGTTAGATAATAGATCCCGCCTTCAAGATTGCCCTGTTTGGTAATCAGGTCATGTCCTTGATTTCGGAGGGCAAAATAATACATGCCGTCCACTTGTGCGGTTTTGTAGGTTTGGTCCAATTTACGGATGGTGTCCAGAGCGGTGATCGCACCGGGCCAATCTTGAGCCTGAATAAGCTGCTGGGCGCGCGCAAATGCATTTTCAGCGCCGCTGAAGTCTGGAGTGGCTGTGAGCGTCGGCGCGACAGTGGGGGTGGGCATGGAACTCATGACCAGAACTTCAGTCAATCTTTGCTGCGCGCCGGCATAGTTGGGGTCGCGGGCAATGATATATTCAAGGCGCTGTTTGGCAACCTCAAAACGCCCGGACTCCATATCGACGATGGCGAGAGTATATTGTTCGGAAAGCTGCTGTGAAAGAATGGCATTTCCCGCTTGTACACGGGCTGCAACGCCGGAAGAATATCCGCCAAATCCGCCCAAACCAATGAGCAGGAGAAAACCAAAAAAACTGATTAATATGGAACGCCAGCGGGAGGGTTTGACCGGTTTTATCGGCTGGGTATCATCTTCCTTGATAGGTTGAATAGGTTGTGTATTTCCAGTGTGTTCTGACATGGGGATGATTATACTTCCCTTTGAATTGATGAAATTTTTTCTTATTTTTATTTTAAGAGCCGTGAAAACTACAGTTTCAACAACTGTTTCGCTTCAGACCAGACAATTGCCAGCGCAACCAGCCCGCCGATGACCATGCCGATCAATGCAGTGACAATGGCGCCGCCGGGCAAGTATAACGCAACGGCATATGTGATGACTCCGCCGACGACCGATGCGATGAGTCCTTTTATGATCGAGTTGCCGGCTTGCAGCGGTTCATGCGTCCGTTTGGAGAGCCAGCCAAGTAAAACGATGGCTTCTACTAATAACGCAATTTCAGCGAAGGCGATGATTGGCGCGCCAATGGGCTTGAAGAAGGTGACGCCGGCAATCCCGATACTTAAAAAT
>JACZJB010000259.1 GCA_014860805.1 Anaerolineales bacterium | reverse complement strand
GTAAGTCTTGACCGCATTAAGACCTTGTTTGTAAGCTTCGGCAAGTTCTGAAGATAAAGGATTATCATCTAAATTAAAATCTCTTAATTTCTTCAGTTGAGATAGCGATGAAGGGATATCCCTTAAATTGTTATGCCAAGCATGAAGAGAATCTAACCACTTAAGATTGCCTGTCGATTCAGGCAGTTCGTCTAATTCGTTCTCAGCAATATTTATAAATTGTAGTTGTGTTAAATCTCCCAATGAATTTGGTAGTTTTTTAATTTTGTTGGCGGCAATGTCTAATACTTGTAATTTTGAAAATCTATTTATCCATTCTGGTAACGTGGTTAAATTATTGCCTGAAATATCGAGTGACTTAAGTCCTTCGATCCCTACTAGAGTCTCGGGTAATAGGGTGATTTTGTTATTAAACAGGATGAGAGAATGCAATTGTGTGTACCGCCCCATCCAATCTGGTAATTTGAGAAGTTTGTTATTGGATATATCTAAAAAAGCTAATTGGGCGCATTGAGCTAATGAATCTGGTAAAAGTTTTAATTGATTTTTAGATAAGTTTAGTGATTTTAGTTCTTTGAGATTTCCAATAGATACAGGAAGTTGATTAAGATTAAGCTCAGTGAGATCCAAAGATTGCATTTGAGTGTGTTTACATACGACTCCCATTATCATATTTGTCTGGTCTTTTGAGATAGTGAGAATAAGATGCTCAGGTGAGCTTTTTAATAGGATTTTTTCAGAAAAAATCTGGATATTAATGTATCCACCTAGCGATTCTAGAGGGGATTTTAAGGGATTTTTCGATATATCTAATAAATATAATTTTGTAAACTGGTTAAGTAAATCTGGTAATTGAATCAGGTTGTTCTCTGAAATAATTAACCATTGCAATTGGGCAAGATTAATCAACGAGTCTGGCAACTTACTTATTTTATTCTTTGAGATATTTAAATACCGCAACTCAGTGAGTTGCCCTAAAGATTCTGGGATTTCTGTAAGTTCCCAATCACTAAGATCAAGTTCAGTTGCCCCAGCCCCCGATCTTCGTATATCTTCGATTTTCTTTTCTGCTTGGTAATAGGCTTCATCGTGTGCCATGAGAACCCCTCTGCCCTTCGGGCATCTCCCCTAAAGGGGAGAGTTCGTTGCTGACGTGACAAGAGTTTGGATGAATCATTTTTAGTTTCCCTTTGAGGTTGGGGTTTCCACGTACATTTCAGCGAAGTGTTCCATCAACAGGCGGTGGACGAAGATATATCCGCCACCAACGCGGCGCAGGAAGATTAGGTCAACGCAGTGGTCGAGGAAGGGGAAGAGTCTCCACGGGAGGAGGTTGTTGCAGTAAAAAGTAAACCGCAGAGCATAGTGTTGAATAATGGCTCCACCACCAAATCTCAACCCGCCTATTGGTCCAAAAACCATACCAACAAGAAACCCTAATATGACACCTTGTAGAGTCAAATCCCAAATAATTTTTCCTGTTACCCCGCCAAGTATTCCTCCAATTAATCCAGTTGAAAAAAGAATAATTATATAAAACTTCATTGATACAAAAATTCTCTGCCCAGGATAAGTTGTTTTACTAACCGATTCTGAAGCTAACCCGTAAAGTACCCCACCTAAAACTCCACCAGTTACTCCACCAACAATTCCTCCTGCAACTAAAACCTCCAAAGTTCGCCATCCCGCCATTAGCAATAATTCAACTTGCTTTATTTCATTCATAAGGAGTAGAAATAACAATTCATATATTAAACTTCCAATCATTGCACCATTAAGCGCTCCTAAAAAAACACCTCTTCTGCCATTTTTCCAATCCCATTTCAATCCATCAATTACATTGATTTTATCGGGACTTAAAAAGGTTTGATAAATAAGTCCGTAAACCAATCCATAAATCGATCCGTATATCAAACCACCTAATAAACTATAGTACAAGCCTTTAATTGGTCCGTAATGAAAGTCAAATGCTATACCAACACTTAATCTGCCACTTATTTCCCCGCTCAATCCGCCAAACAGTAAAAGGATTAATTGGCTGAAAAATCCACCAGTCACTCCTGAAATTAGACCAATACTCAATCCGGCAAAAAGCCCGTTAATAAATTTATAAAGCAATTTTTCTTTCGAGCCTAAATACTCTGGCTGCATCTCTTCAAGTAAAAAAGGAATCTGATTGTGTTGAATTATTTTCGATCCCAGCCATGAAAGCCGACGTAAAACATTATATTTATTAAGCTTAGTTTTTTTTGCGCGTGAGAGTTCAAACATTCGTTCAATATAAGTATCAAAAAGATGCTTGCGTTTTGCCCTCTCATCACCCGACACCAAAATCTCCACATCCCGCTTATCCCGATATGCCATGAATATAATACTCAAGAACAAGGGTGTCTCTGCCATTTCGCGCAGGGCGCTATCCTTTTTAAGAACCTGCTTAATGCCCGCCATCTCACTTCCAAAGCGGTTGAAGAACTCGGTAATCTGTTTTTGCGTCAACGGCTGGACTTCGATCGCGCCTTCAAAGGATAATTTTGCATTGAGGTCCGCGTAATCCTGACTGCGGCTGCACACCGCAAGGGAAGTCAAGCCGTTTTGTTTTCTAAATTCATTGATCGCATCCACACACTTGGCGCGGCTTTCCTGCCGCACTTCGTCCAAGCCATCCAGAAGCAAAAGTAGTTTATTGCCCTTCACCCAATCAGGCGCGGTCTTGCGGGGGACGCTGTATAGGTTGTTCAACTCCTGCGCCAGCCAATCGGCGAGTGTGAGTTTCTCTGTCCACGAGGCGAGATTGAATACCATCGGGATGGGATGGGTGACATCTTCTCTGGCATGTGCAATCAACTGGCGGGCGAGTTCCAGCAGCATGGTCGTCTTGCCAGAGCCAGGCGCGCCGAGGATCAGCAGGGAATGTCCCATGCCGATGGAGTCGAAGATCTCCAGCATGGATGTCCCTGTGGGGAGGGTTTCATTGGTGGATTCTTTTTTGAGCGTCCACGGATATTTATTGGTAATTGCTTCTGGAGTTTCTTTTATCCCCAAATCCAGCATTGCTGCTCCGTAGAGCGATGCATCTAGCACGCCTTTGATCCATGCGTTCTCCACATGGTTGAGCAGGATGCGGCGGTTGCGCTGTTCGAGAGTCTCCGCGTCACTTTTGAAGATGTTGAAGAATTTTTGGATAAAAGTGTTGTTGTCCCCGATGAAGACGTTGCTATCCCTCACATCTCCGGTGATGGAGATGTTTTTGTTTTTAGAGGGAGTGGGCTTTTTATCAGTAGCCATGTTTTGGGCGGGGAATCCCCACTGTCCGCTTATTATACGACCTCTTAATTGGTTTCTATCAACCAGATCTCAATTGGATTTTGCGAAAACCCCGTATTGATTTAATTTGGTTTTGTGCTATAACACTTATGACAACAATTTTGATTGTCATCAAACTTCAGGCTCTTTAAAATCAAGAACCGCAGGGTAAATAAGAAACAGCAGCCCCTTGCTCTTAAGTCTGCGGTCGAAGATTGACCCTCATAACCCGAAGGTCGCAGGTTCAAGTCCTGCCCCCGCTACTAAACGTCAATCGAAGACCGCCAGGCTCTGTGAAAACAGGCTGCCCGGCGGTTTTTGATTCGAAGAGTCTCCAAAAAAGGAGATTTTTTTATAAACCAAGGCTCTACAGGCTTGAGTTTCTCAACAGTTGAAGTTCGATTGCCCTGCCCGTGAAAAAGGCGTCCGCGGAGAATCCCTTAACTAACGCTTAATTGACGAATATTCCTTGATAAGGATGGTTCAACTTGTATCTCCTACAATTGAATATATTCACCTTGTCAAGGAGTTGTACCAAAATGTTGCGCAAATATATTGTGTTGGTGGGGGGGACAATTTTGTTGAATGCCTGCCAACCATCACCAACCTTTCTTGCACCTGCGTCTCCAATTGCAAATCACGAAGCCAGCCTTTACACCATCGTCTTAAACATGGCACTTGTGGTTTTTATCCTGGTGGAGGGAGCGTTGGTCTGGATAGTGATTCGCGATCGAAAGCGGGCAGGCGACGAGAAATTGCCTCATCAACTCCACGGCAACATGCGATTGGAAGTCGTCTGGACAGCCATTCCAATATTAGTAGTGGTCGTGTTGTTTGTTATGACAGTCCAGACTGTGAATGCCGTAGCCCAGCCTGCGCACTTGAAAAGCGACTTGAATATTCGTGTGGTTGGGCATCGCTGGTGGTGGGAATTCGATTACCCGGACCTGGGAATTGCAACAGCAAACGAACTACACATTCCAGTGGATACCACTGTACAGGTTGCGTTGGAGTCTGTGGACGTCATTCACAGTTTTTGGGTGCCGCAGCTTTCCGGCAAAACAGATGTCGTCCCTGGCCAACACAACACCATGTGGCTGACAAGTGATCAGGTTGGAGAGTATCTGGGTCAGTGCGCCGAGTTTTGCGGAACGGAACATGCCCTGATGCGCTTCAAGGTGTTTGTCGATTCGCAGGCAGATTTCGATGCCTGGGTCGCGAATCAACAACAGCCTGCCTATCAACCTCAATCAGAAGATGAGCAGGCGGCGTACAAAGAGATTACTGGGGCATGTGCAGCCTGCCATTCCATTGATCCAGCTGAAATGGATACCGATAAAGTCGGACCTAACCTCGCGCACCTGTTCTCTCGAACAACTTTTGCGGGCGGCGCTTTTGACTTGAATGAATCCAACCTGCGCAGTTGGCTCAAGGATACCCAGTCAATGAAACCGGGCAACGATATGCAAATTACGGTTCCATCCCAGCAGCTTGACCAGATTATTGCTTATCTTATTCATCTAAAATAACGGAAGAAAAACATGACCACACAAGTACGTGAAATTCCCCATAAAGTAAATATCGCAACAAGCGGTCTGCTTTCATGGATTATGACTGTTGACCACAAGCGAATTGGCATCCTATATCTTTTTAGCGCATTTATCTTCTTCCTGGTCGGAGGCATCGAGGCATTGCTGATGCGTATCCAGCTTGCTCAGCCTGACAATAAATTTCTTAGCCCGGATGTTTACAATCAAATCTTTACCATGCATGGAACTACTATGATCTTTTTGGTGGTCATGCCGCTGGCAGCTGGATTTGGCAACTACCTTGTCCCGTTGATGATCGGTGCGCGCGACATGGCATTTCCAAAGCTCAATGCCCTGAGCTATTGGACTTATCTTTTTGGCGGCGTCTTTATGTACAGCAGTTTCGCTTTTGGCGGCGCGCCCAATGATGGCTGGTTCAGTTACGCTCCGCTGACCGAAAAAGCGTTCTCCCCCACCCACGGTATGGATTTTTGGGTGATGGGTATCCTCATGCTGGGATTGGCGACCACCATCGGCTCGATCAACTTTATTGTGACGATCATTCAATTGCGCGCTCCCGGCATGACATTGACGAAACTGCCGCTCTTTGTCTGGACCACGTTCGTGACCTCGTTTCTGGCGGTTTTTTCCCTGCCTTCGCTGACAACTGCGGTGTTGCTTCTTTTGTTGGATCGTCAATTGGGTTCGCACTTTTACAACACAGCCGAGGGCGGAAGTGCCTTGCTTTGGCAGCATTTATTCTGGTTCTTCGGTCACCCCGAAGTATATATTTTGATCCTTCCAGCGATGGGCATTGTTTCGATGGTGATTCCCGTCTTTTCCAGCAAACCTCTTTTTGGATATCCCGCAGTTGTCTTTTCTACAATTGCGATTGGTTTTTTGGGCTTTACCGTTTGGGCGCATCATATGTTTGCTACAGGCATGCCAACTGCCTCACTTCTCTTTTTTTCAGCGGATAGTTTTCTGATTGGCGTGCCAACTGGTGTAAAGATCTTTGCCTGGTTGGGAACGATGTGGAAAGGCAAGCTTCGCTTCATGACCCCCATGCTGTTTTCCATTGGATTTGTGGCGCTCTTCCTCATCGGTGGGCTGGATGGTATTCACCTGGCAGTTGTTCCAGTCGATTGGCAGATCACGGATAGCTACTACGTGGTGGCACATATCCATTATGTTTTGTTTGGCGGTGCCATCTTCGGGATATTCTCTGGAATCTATTATTGGTTTCCAAAAATGACAGGACGCCTTTTGGGCGAATCCTTGGGCAAATGGCATTTCTGGTTGATGTTCATAGGCATGAATATGGTCTTCATGCCCATGCACGTCCTTGGGCTCGAAGGAATGCCTCGCCGTATTTACACATACGGACCGGGACGCGGCTGGGAGATATGGAATTTTATTGAGACAATTGGCGCGGCCATCATCGCGATCAGCGTGTTTATCTTCGTGGTTAATTTCTTCCTGACAATGCTTCGGGCGCCGACCCATCATGAGTCCGACCCGTGGGATGGATTCACGCTCGAGTGGACAACATCTTCCCCGCCGCCAAATTACAACTTTGCCGAGATTCCCACTGTCCGCAGCCGCAGGCCATTGTGGGATAAGAAACATCCAGAATTGGCAGACTGGAAGGAGGAGACAGCATAATGAATTCCATGACTTCCGCTCATCCCATGAGCAAGGCCAGCACAGGGAAACTGGCGCTGTTTATTACGCTTGGGACTGAATCGGTCTTCTTTGTTACCTTGCTGGTGGCTTATATCGCCTTGCGTGATTCGGTGACATGGAACGTGCCTCACACATGGACACGATTGACGATCCCATTACTCAATACCGTTGTTTTACTCGTCAGCGTATTGCTTGCCTGGTTATCGGGTGCGGCAATCCGCAGGGATAACAAATCTGCATTAAAAAGTAATCTATTGACCACCATACTTCTTGGACTTTTCTTTGTGGCGGGGCAGATCTATGAATTCAGCCATGCAGGCTTACACATCAACGACTCATCTTTTGGCGGTGTCTTCTTCACGTTGATGGGTTTCCATGCCCTGCATGTACTGGCTGGCGTGGTTTTCCTGGGTCTTAATTATGTGCGAGCCAGTTTGGGAGATTTCTCCGCGCAGCAACATGAAGCTGTGGAGTTGGGTGTCCTATTCTGGTATTACGTTGCCGCCGTTTGGTTGGTGTTGTTTGTGGCGTTATATCTCGTATGAATGCGCTTTTGCAAGTCGGCTGGACGTGGTACCCGAGTGTCATCATTGGGTTCAGCATTTGGACTGCCCTTTATATGTTTGCCATACGAAAGGGCAATTCAACTCCGTGGACACAACAGTTTGCCTTTCATCTTGGAACACTCTTTGGGTTGATCGCGTTGATCTCCCCACTGGATGAATTGGGCGATGAGTATTTATTCAGCGCTCACATGCTTCAGCATCTGTTATTGATGTTTGTCACACCTCCTTTATGGCTGCTCGGTACGCCTGGTTGGTTGGCGGACAAGATCATACCCAAGGGGCTGACCAGGCTTGTTGAATGGCTGACCAGCCCAACGGTTGCGTTTGCAGCGTTTGCCTCCATCATGTGCATCTGGCATATTCCTTCTCTGTATCAATTGGCGCAGGAATATGAAGGAGTCCATATCTTCGATCATCTGACGTATATTGGCGCGGCGTTGATTGGTTGGTGGCCGGTGATGGGAGCAGAGACATCCCGCATTCCAAAACCTGAACCGCCAACACGGATGCTTTATCTCTTTTTGCTTTCCATCCCTTGTACAGCCCTCGGCGCCCTGCTGACGCTTGCCCATGCGCCATTTTACTCATTCTATGTGACGGCTCCACATCCGTTCGGGCTGAATGCCTTGCAGGATCAACACCTTGGCGGGTTGTTGATGTGGATGCCTACACATATGTTCCTGTTGCTGGCATTGGGCATAACCTTCCTCAAGTGGTTCGTGAATTCTGATCGTCAGACTGAACACGATTTTACAAAATCATTGTTATAGGAGTTGATATGAAAGAGAAACCTGAAATTCATTTGCCCGCGCCCAGTTATTGGCCCATTACGCTGGCATTTGGATTCGCCTTGATCGCCATCGGAATCGTTTCGAACATTGTGGTCAGCATTGCAGGCGTGATCCTTATGCTGGCTGCAATTGCAGGATGGACATTGGAAAATCGCGCTGTCGGACAGGGTGAAGATCATGAGTGAAACGCACCCCACAGCGCCTGTTGCACAGCGTGAAAATACCAAACTGGCTATGTGGGTTTTTCTAGGCGGTGAGGTTGTCTTTTTCGTCTCTCTCATCCTGTTGATCATTTTTACGCGCCTGACTCATACGGGCTATGAAGCCCAATTCCGCTCTCACTTAAGCATTCCGGTCATTGCCTTGAATACTTTTATTTTGGTGACCAGTAGCTATTTTGTGGTGCGTTCATTGGAAGCCATAAGTTATAAGGGCGACCAAAAAGGGTTGCGTACTAATATGATCATGGTCATCGTGCTGGGCTTGCTCTTTCTGGGTGGACAGGCTTTTGAATGGAGTGAGTTGTTCGCAGCCGGCGTGAATCTTAGTACCATCTATGGTTCGCCTTTTTTTACAGTGACAGGCATCCACGGGACGCACGTTTTCGTGGGCATCCTGTGGGCGGTTTATCTGCTTGTCGGACATCAGCGGATGCCGTTTACGAAGGAAAATCACCTCGGCGTTGAGAACTTTGGCTTGTATTGGCACTTTGTTGATATCGTCTGGATTGTATTGTTCACGATTATTTATCTGATCTAGGAGGCGGCATGGAAACTGAAAAACGTCCCAATTATCTGTACGTGTTCATGACTCTGGCTGTCTTCACGCTGATTGAGACCCTGGTAAGTTATATGCGGGAAGCAGTCATCAAGATCCCGATACTGGTAATTTTGGCTGTAGTCAAGGCGGCGCTGGTTCTGCTATATTTTATGCACCTGAAATACGATTCAAAAGTGTTTAGTTATCTCTTCATCGCCGGGTGTTTGTTATCAATTCCGCTCATTCTTGTCCTGGTGGTGGTTATGCCGATGATTTTATAAGGAAAAATTTGCAATTGAATATAAAAAGGGGTACACTAAATTTGTCATGCCAGCCTTTCATTTATTAGTTGTGGACGATGATCCACTGGTTTGTAAGGCATTGAAATTTAATCTGGAACAGGCGGGATACAAGGTTTCGACTGCCAGTACAGCGCATACTGCCCTTGAACTGTCTCAACGCAATGTGTTCGATGTTGCCGTGTTGGATATTGGTCTGCCGGATGACAACGGTCTGGATCTTTGCAAGACACTAAAAGCACAACGCGACCTCCCAGTCATCTTCCTGACTGCCCGTCGCCGTGAACTGGACGAGATCGTCGGTCTTGAAATCGGCGCGGACGACTACATCACGAAGCCGTTTAGCACCGATGTTTTACTGGCTCATCTGCGCGCCGTGTTAAGGCGTATCTCCCGTCCTGTTATTAAATCACAGCTTACAGATACAGCGCTCAAAGTAGGTCCTTTCGAGCTAAACCCCATCAACCATACTTCTCAAAAAAACGGTTTAAACCTTGACCTTGCTCCACGCGAGTTTCAATTGCTATACATGTTTATGTCACACCCTGAACGCGCCTTCACCAGCGAAGAGTTGGTGGAAAGCGTATGGGGGGTGGAATTTGTTGGTGAGCCGCAGGTGCTTTACGTTCAGATTCGCAGTTTGCGGATGAAGATCGAAGAAGACTCTTCCAAACCAAAACATATTCTGACCCTGCGAGGGGTCGGTTATAAGTTCGTGCCGTGAAAAAAATATTTAGTATTCGTGTTTATCTGATTCTCAGCCATGCATTATTGCTTATCATTTCACTGGGATCTATTGGGTTTATTTGGTCGCGCAATGAATACCACGTAATCACCCAGGAACTTCAAAAGTTAATGCGTGAACGCATCACACTGATTGCAAATATTATCGGCCATGAACTTACTGAGCATAATGAAGTAAAACTGGAACAGATGGAATTTCCTCAACTTTACCTTGAGGAAAATATGCTCACAGTTTACATTGATAACTTGGGCGAGATTCATGACTTAATTCCCGGTTCTGTGAGTCCCAGGGAGGCTGACTTGTTCATGGAACTCAATTCGCAATATGCGGTAACCGATGGCAGCTACACCATGTTGGTTAGCTCAGAGACTGAGGTGACAAATATTTACGCAGCATCACCTGTGTTCTATAAGGAAGATCAACGTATTGGCGTAGTATGTTTGCTGATGCCTATTGGACAAATAGATAGATATATTGTTCGCCTGCGTTGGCTGCTGATGGGCGCCATTCTGATGGTTGCCCTTCTCGGCGTGGGGGTAAGTACCCTGCTGACCAATTACTTCTCACTCCATTTCTCGCGTGCACGCGCACTGGCTGCAACTGTAGCGAATGGCAACTATGGTGTGCGCATTCCCGAATCGGGGCCTGCCGAACTGCGTGATCTTTCCCATTATCTGAATCAAATGGCGGAAAAACTGCAAGACCAATTGAAAATGCGCCAGGTTCTTTTAGCGAATGTAGCGCATGAATTGGCTCGACCTTTGGCAGGTTTGCAATTGGGAATCGAGAGTCTGCGCAATGGAGCGATTAACGATCCTGAGTTGGCTGATGATCTACTGGTCGGCATGAGGCAGACCATACGTCAGTTTGAAAGTCTGCTGGACGATATCACTTTATCTGCTCAATCCGAAACCCAACGACCAATTAAACTTAAATTAACTGCGATAGCGGTAAAGCCGTTTCTTCAAGGGATTGGCACCCGTTACTGGACTGTGGCTGAATCACGCGGAATAAAGCTCGAGATCCAGGTAGGTGATGGGGTATCAACTGTGCGCGCTGATGAAAAACGTATCAATCAGATTGTTGGCAATCTGATTGATAACGCCATCAAGTTCACACCGCGTGGCAAGACTGTCCGCCTTTCAGCTGAAAAAGGAGACGATGGAAATATTCGCATCCTGGTTCATGACGGCGGTAAAGGTATTCCGCCTGAGGAGGCGCGTCATGTTTTCGAGCCGTTTTATCAGGGCGACGTAGGGCGGCGTATTAAACAGGGAATGGGATTAGGGTTGGCAATTGCCCGGCAGTTGACAAATGCTCATGGTGGGAGTTTGATTTTGAGGAATCATCCTGACGGTGGTGCTGTCGCCATCCTAACACTACCAACTGGAATTCCTTAATTCACCCAAAAGAATTCCGTATGTCGGATTAAGGTAATGCAGAGTTTCAACTTTTATACTCTGAGGAGACTCCCGTTTGGATGGTTATTACCAGATGCAGCAATTCTCCCTTTTACACAATGGCAGTGCTCAAAGTTGGCAGGCCGCTTATCTCGCGTTTCACATCGCGGCGCGATTAGGAGCGCCTCTACACGTTTTACTCATTGGCAGTACAAAAAAAGATAAAGTGTCTTTGGCCCAATGGGCTGCTCAGCTTGAAACAGGTGGCCGCGCTGCCGGTGTGACAATTGAAACCAGCCTATTGATGGATTTTTCAATGGACATATTAAAAGACACCATCACTTCCATTGATGGGCTATTTGCGCCCCATCACTTCGTGCCAGATGGAAAGACTGTTGAACTGTTTCTCGACGCATTCTCCTGCCCATTATGGATTGTGTCGCAAGAATCCAATTTCCGTGAGATGGCAATCCTGGTGGATAATCTTATAAAAGACAGCCATATGATTGCTGACGTAAAGACCTTGTCTCATCGGTTGCAACAATCGCTCAGCGGGCTGATTGCTGAAAAAAACTTAGCCTCAACACCCAAAAACGACTCTCCGACATTCACTTGGCTGCCGCTCTCCTCCCTTTCCCGTGCAAACATTATTTCTTCTCTTAAAAAACATAATATTGATTTACTTTTCATTTCCGCAGCAAATGCTTATGTGGTGAACAAATTGCCTTGCAACTGCGTCATCTTTCCTGGGAAGGGGAATGCTTAACTTGGATTTAAGTCGTCCAATGCTTAAGATAAGGATTTTTGCTTATCATTTTGGCATAATCGAATTGGAATGTTGTGAATTATTTGATGATGCTTGAGGAGAAAAAATGAATCTCAGAAAAAATTTAAAAAATTTTGTCCTTGTAATTCTGCTCGTTCCCATCTTGGCGGCCTGCGGCCCGCAAAAAATTGACGTGGCTTTGACAACCTACAAAATCACGCTGTCCCAAGATTCCGCAAGAGCAGGCGACATCATATTCCACGTGCATAACGATGCGGCCGATCTGAAGCACGAGTTTGTGATATTCAAAACTGACCTGCCCGAAGATCAACTACCCACAAATGCCGAAGGCGCAGTGGATGAGGAAGGGGCTGGGATTACACATATTGATGAAGTAGAAGTGGAGGCTGGTAAATCGGCTGATCTGGCTGTCAACCTGGCCGCAGGCAACTATGTGCTCATCTGCAATATCAATGATAACAATGAAATGCATTACATGCATGGAATGCATGTTGCTTTTACAGTGAAATAGCCCCGAGAACTTTGAGGGGCAGGATTGCGCTTTTATAATAATCATGAACGGCAAACACTGTCCGTTCATGATTATCAAGTATATACATACAACGAGGGCTTATCCAAACAACGAGAAAATCATGTCAATCAATTTGGAAGATCAGGCAATTGTTCGATTATACGACACCCATTTGAATTACCAAAAACGCGAATTAGCTATTCATTATATATGTGAGCACCCTACCCAGCAGGGAATTAAAGCATTGGTGAATGCCCTGAGTGACCAGGAGTTTGGTGTGCGCTGGACAGCATCTGTTGCCCTCGCCCAACTGGGATCGCTGGCATTACCCGAAATATTGCGGGCGCTCACCGTCCCGGAAAAGAACACCGTCCGATTGCGGGAGGGGGTAATGCACATCCTGCACTATAGTTCGAACCTGGCACATGAACCCGTATCCACTTATCAATATAAGCAACCGCAGGTGTACATCAAACCCGGTAGATCGGTTTCTGTAGGAGATCTAATAGCTGCATTGAAAGGACCGGCAGCAGACATCAGTTCGATGGAAGTGGCGGGCAGGTTGTTGTTGCGCTTGGAAGATAACTGAGCAGGGCGTACTCAGTCAACCTGTTTATTTTGCTGTGCCATGTTCGAACGCCACATCCACGGGCATGCCAGGTTTCAACTTTCCATCCACATTATCCACTGACAACTCAACTGCATAGACTGTCGTCTGCCTGCCCTCTTTTGTTTGCACATTCTGTGGGGTGAACTCCGCTTTATCCGAAATACGAGTGACGGTTGCGGTAAAAGTTTCGTTCGGGAACGAATCCACATTCAAGGTTGCCGTTTCTCCCAAACTAATCTGTCCGTATTCCGTTTCGGGGATATAGACCGTGACTTTCAAAGTGTCAAGTTTTCCAATCGTCAGCGCGGGCATGCCTGCCTGAATGACCTCACCGACTTCGATACTGCGAACCAACACCACGCCATCCATCGGCGCGCGCACGGTGAGTTTATTCATCTGTGTGTTGATCAAATCCAGGTTGGCTTGCGCGGCGGCAACCGCCGACTGTGCCTGTTCGAGCAAAGCCTTTGTCTGATCCACGGCTTTACCCGCCGCGACAACCGACAACGCATCCTCACCAGTTTGCAAGGCGCGCAACGCATCCAGCGCGGCGTAGTATCTTTCACGTGCCACTTCCACTTTGGCGCGGGCTTCCAATACATCCTTTGCGCCATCGGTCGTCAAGGCATCGTCATAATCTTTCTGGGCGTCTTTCAGGTCGATCTTGGCTTCATCGAAAGCGGTCTGCGCGGCGTCATGCAAGTCCGATCCATCCGATGCGCCACTGGTGTTGTCCTGGACGGTCTTCGCCACATTGAATGCCACGCGCGCATTGGAGAGTTTTCGTTCGATTTCAAGGAATGAGGCGCTGCCTGCTTTTGTGGCCGTGTTGTCGAGTTTGGTCTGCGCTTCATCCAATGCAGTCTTCGCCGCGTCGATCTCAGCCTGCGCAGATTGGATTTGCTCCGCTTTCGAGAAATACCAAATTGGCTGATCATATTCGCTAGGCTTCGACCCCTTCCACGCATCCTGCCGCGTCTCCGCAGCCAGCGCTTCAGACAGCGCCAAATCATATTGCGCCTGCGCCACATCCAGTGTGGATTGCGCGGCTCGCGCGTTCGCGTTGGCAGAATCCAGCATGGCTTGCGCAGCCTGTTTTTCGGACAGGATCAGGCTATCGTCCAGATAAAGAAGCGGATCGCCCGCTTTGACGGAATCTCCTTCATTAACAGTCACTTCGACGACGCGACCAGACAGTTCAGGCGCGACCGCGATCTCTTTCGCTTCAATCTGACCCGAAGCCTGGATCGCCATACTATTGGCATTTCCACAACTGACAGTTGAGAGCGCGAGAAGCAAGGCAAGAACAAGTGTAAGTTTTTTCATTGAAGCCTCCAATTACTTTTTCATGGCAGAGATAAAGACATCTTCCAGTGATGGTTCGATAATGGATATGTGACCAGCGCGAATGTCTGCGTTGTGAAGTTCTTGTTCGATGGCACTCTGAAGTTTTTTGATATTCGGCGCAACAACATGAACGAGCGCACCGTAAAGTTCGACTTCCTCAATGGGGAGTGTTTGATTGGCTTGTGCGGCGCGTAGCACTTTGACCGCTTGTGGCGCATCGGACGGTTCGAGTTCGAGCACATCGCCGCGCATCATTGTGGTTTTGATCTCGGCGGATGTGCCGTAGGCGATAAGATTTCCATGCTGAATAAACGCAAGGCGATGACAATGTTCGGCTTCGTCCATGTAATGGGTGGTGACAAAAATGGTAATGTCTTCCGCGATAAGTTGATACAACAAATCCCAAAACGCGCGGCGGGAGAGTGGATCGACGCCCGCGGTGGGTTCATCCAGAAAGAGCACTTCGGGACGATGAAGGATGGATGCGCTAAGCGCCAGCCGCTGACGCCAGCCGCCAGAGAGGTCTTTGGTCTTCGCATTCTCGCGTCCTTCGAGACCAGCCATTGCGAGCGCTTCCTTGATTCGTGTTTGCAATTCCGAGTTGGACAGTCCATACGCCGCGCCGTAAAATTTCAGGTTTTGCAGCACAGTCAGATCGTTGTACAAACTAAATCGCTGGGACATGTAGCCTACGCGCGGACGAATATTTTTTGTGTCGCCATCCACCTTCATGCCGAGCAGGTCCACTGTGCCCGAGGTGGGTTTCATCAACCCCAGCATCATGCGGATGGCAGTGGTCTTGCCCGAGCCGTTCGGACCGAGAAAGCCGAATATCTCGCCGCGTTTCACTTCAAAATTAATGCCGTTTACAGCGGTAAAGTCACCGAAGCGTTTGGTGAGGTTGGTTACTTGTATGGCGGGTTGCTGAGAGTTCATAAATTTTCCATTCAACTCTGGTGGTTGAGTAGCCACGTGCTTGTCGGCATATCGAGGTCACCACGTTTGCAAGTAATGCTATGTATCCAAATAACTCGTGGTTTCGATACGGCGGGCAAATATCGCCTAATCAACCAAGGGTATAAACTTTTAATCCAAAGCCTTCCTCACGAATTGCAGTGAGAAGGCGCCAATCACGATTCCGAGAATCGCCAGAGCCAGCACGTTTGGGAAGAGCACATCCAGTCCTGCGCCTTTGAGCGCGATGCCGCGCAGGATGGTCAACCAATGATGGGCGGGGATGATATTGGCAAACCACTGCAAAACCTTCGGCATACTTTCCACGGGTGCGGCATAGCCTGTAAACATGAAGTCCACCATACCGACCAGCAGAACGAGCAGGAATGCCTGATGTTGAGTCTTCGATATGACCGAGATCACCAATCCCTTGCCCAGCTCGACCAACAGATAACCAAAGGCAAGGGCAAGCAGCAAGACAAATGAGCCGCGTATTGGCACATCGAAGGCGAAGTGGATCATCCCCAGCATGAGCAGAAAATCCGCAAAGCCGACGATTATGACTGGAATGGCTTTGCCAATGATGATCTCGAATGAAGAGAATGGCATGACCAGCAGTTGTTCGATGGTTCCCAATTCGCGCTCACGTGAGAATGCCAGCGCCGCAAACAGCAGGACGGTGAATTCAAGCATCATGCCAAGTTCTGCGGGAGTGGTGTACAACGCTTCCGATAGATTCTCGTTGAACCAGACTCGCAGACTCGGGGTGAATCCATTAAATTGATCAGGACTCAGCCCCAGGCGTCCGGTCAAGATGCGCTGGTCTATATCCCGCGCCAGCCCTTGAATGGCGCGATTCGCCGCCTGTGCGGGCGCAGACTCCGATCCGTTCAAAATCATAAGCAGGGTAGGTTCCCCCGTGGACGATTGCAATTGCTCGGCGTAATCAGGCGGGATGATCAACGCCGCGCTGATCTCTCCGCGATCCATTGCGTCTTGAATCGTCTGCATGTCGTTGACTTGTTCGGGTGTGCGGAAGGTTTTCGTGTTTTCAAGCCCGATGATGATTGCACGACTCGCGGCAGTCTGGTTCTGGTCGAGAACCATGATCGGCAAATTGGTGATCGGGCGAGAGGTAGCCCATGCCACTCCCAACAATTCCATTGCGCCGCCGATCAGCATGAACGCAGGCAGCCACCAGTCACTGCGCAGATGAATGAATTCTTTAATTACCAAAGACCAGATCCGTTTTAGCATTATGTCAGCCCAGCTTCTTTCTAAAGAACAATGCCGCCAGCGCAGTGAACACGACGCCCAATCCCAGCATCATTACCGCGTACGGCCAGAGCACATCCATGCCCACGCCTGGCAGAAAGATTCCGCGCGTAATGATGGCGTAATGTGTGCCAGGCAATCCCAGCGCTTCGAGACGCGCCTCCTCAGGCATGGATGCCAGCGGAAAGAAAATGCCTGTCAGGAAAAAGCCAGGGAAGAAGATCACTAAAAAGGAAAGTGCCAGCGCCGCGGCTTGTGTGCGCATGAATACTCCGACGATCATGCCCATGCTTAACACTGCAAACATAAAGATGGCGGAAAGCCCAAAGAACAGCAGGAAACTGCCGTTGAGCGAAATGTGGAACCAGGCAATCGAAAGCAGGGGAATGAAAATCACGTTAAGCAAGCCAACAATAATGTATGGCACGATCTTGCCAAGCATAAGTTCCGCGCGGGTAATTGGGGTGGCGAGCAACTGCTCGAGTGTGCCATGTTCGCGTTCGTGCGCCAGCGTCAGCGCAACCGAAAGCGCAGGGAATCCCAGCACCATCGAGATCAGCCCAGGAATCAGCGCGTTGCGCGGTTTGAGATCGGGGTTGTACCAGGTCTGCACCCGCAGGTCGAGCGGTTGCAAAGAGTCAATCGAAAATCCTTGCGCACGCAGTTGATTTGTCAATGCGCCGTCAATAAATCCTTCTGCCCGTTGCGTGATATGTTCCACTGCAAAGTAACCACTTTCGGGTTCTGTCCCATCAATGATCACTTGCAACGGAATCCCCTTCAACGCCTGCAAGTCACTCGCGAACCCAGGCGCGATGATTACCGCCGCCTTGATCTGTCCGCGCATCAGCATGGCGTTGATTTCGTCCATGCTGGTTGCATACGCGTAAATGTCCAAATCCTGTCCTGCTGTGATTTGTTGAATAAAAGCTTGCGACGTTTGACTTCGATCAAAATCCAGCACGGCTATTGGGATATTCTTCAAATCAACGGTCAGCGCGTATGCCATCAACAAAAGCACCAACGTCGGCGTGAACAGCACCAGAAACAAAGTGCTTCGGTCGCGCATGATGTGATTGATTTCTTTGCGGGTCACAGCCCAAATGTGTCGAAGTGACATTATGATTCCAACTTTCTAATCAACGAGATGAATGCCTCTTCCATGCGCGCGGGTGCAATACGAATACTGCGATACGCCAGCTTTTCTTTTTTGAGTACGCGTTCGATCTCAGGCAGACGACGCTTTCCAGAATCGACCAATAAATGAATCGACTCGCCGTACGTCTGCGCCTCGCGGACTCCGCCCAAGCCTGCCACTGCTTTCAAAGCTTTTTGCCAATCCTCGGGCTGGATCTCGATAATCTCCCCATCGAGTTTTTCCCTGATCTTCTTCGGCGTATCACACTCAACGAGCTTGCCCGCATACATCAAGCCGACGCGCGAACAGCGATCCGCTTCGTCCATGTATGGCGTGCTGACGATGATGGTCGTGCCTTGCAAATGCAGTTGTGTGAGAATGTTCCAAAACTCGCGGCGCGAAATCGGGTCAACGCCTGTGGTGGGTTCATCCAATAACAAGATTTCAGGCTGATGGATCAACGTGCAAGCCAGCGCGAGTTTCTTCTGCATCCCGCCCGAAAGATTGATCGCGCGGCGTTCCTTAAATTCGGTCAAGCCAGCGAAGGTTAGCAACCGCTCCGTGCGTTCAGCCATATCTTTGGACGCGACATCGAACAACTCAGCAAAGAATTGCAAGTTCTCCATCACCGAGAGTTCGCCATACAAACTGAATTGCTGCGCCATGTACCCAACATGCGGCTTGATGGATTCGGCTTTATCTTTTAAGTCGAATCCAAGCACGGTCGCGTCCCCTTCGCTAATATCCAGTAATCCCGCCAATAGGCGCAGAGTCGTCGTCTTGCCCGCGCCATCGGGACCGACCAGCCCGAACAGTTCGCCCGATTCAATGGACAGAATTAATCCATTTACCGCGCGCGTCTTTTTGAAATCGCGGATTAGGTCTTTTGTTTCGACAATCAAAGCCATATCTCACTCAATTCCGAATTACCAACTACTTCTTCGCGACGCGGATGATCCACAAAACGAAC
>JACZJB010000258.1 GCA_014860805.1 Anaerolineales bacterium | reverse complement strand
ATTATCGCCTGTACACCCAGCAGTTCCGTCATCAGTTGGAGGTGCAGTACGGGGTTGTGGAGGAAGAAGAGATCGAGGGGAACGAACGCGAAGGCGTGACAGCGGATTCAATGATGCTGACGCGCGAGAAGGTGGCAGAAGAGCCGACTGCGGCGGATTAGAACCCCCTCCGCCCTATCGGGCACCTCCCCCAAAAGTGAGGGGGCGAAAGTAGACAAAGACCTCCGAGGCGCTTGCGCGAAACCTCGGAGGTCTTTGTCTACAAATTAAGTTTATGGCACTCTCCCGATCAACCTGTGCCCTCATCCTTCATCTTTCATTCATCCCTTGTTATTACCGTATAATCCCTGCATGGCAAACCAGTCCGTGCGAAAGACGTATTTCGGGGCAGCCGCCCTGCTGACGGCGAGCCTTGCCTTTGCGTCCCTTGTGATGCGTTTTGTAGTGGCGTATTTAAGGATTTCCCCGTCTCTTTTCAGCCAGCTCAATGCCTTGACCACCCAGGTCTACTGCATGCTTGCTCCGCTGGCTTTAACGCTGGGCGTGCTGGGTATCTTCTTTAAGAACGACTCCAAACTCCTGGCGTGGGCGGCGCTGGCGCTGGTTACTGTCCCCTTTTTGATCATCTTCGCTCAATTCATTTTGGCGCTGGTGACATACAACTAACAGCGTGCTCGCAACGACATACACGCTAGTTTCCCATCAACACCTTCAATACCCCGGGCTGCGCGGCTTTCTCAAAGGCGTTGAGCGCGTCCTTCAAGCTATATTCTTCCGCGATCAAGACGGTCGGGTCTACTTCGCGCTTCTCCATAAGACGCAGGGCAGGCTCAAAGGGACCGCAGCGCGAGCCGATGATCTGGATCTCATCCACGACGATGGAGGAGAAATTAACGGTCACATCGCCTTTGTACGTGGACTTCATCACGAAAGTCCCACGCGGGCGGATGGCTTTCCTCGCAAGGTGGAATCCTTCGGAGGAGCCAGTCACTTCTACGACGATGTCCCATTTGCGGGGTTGAATCTCCGCCTCGGAAGTGACGCGGATCCCTCGCGCGGTAAGCAGGTTCTGCTGCAAAGCATGACGCGCCAGCACGTGCAGGTCACAACCTGTCAACACAAGGGTCTGCGCGATCAACTGTCCCAGCCTGCCTGCGCCAACGATCAACACTCGGTCTGTCGGCTGGATTTGAATCTGCTCTTGAATTTCCAATGCCGCAGCCAGCGGCTCGGTGAAGACAGCCATCTCATCAGGCACAGAATCGGGAACGCGGTGCAGGTTTTCGAGCGGCAGGCTGGTGTATTCGGCAAACACTCCGTCACGGTTCGCAATGCCCAGTACCGTGCGGTTCTCGCAATGTGTGGGTCGTCCGTTGCGGCAGGCTTCGCAGAGTCCGCAGACAGCGTTGATGTCCCCCACGACGCGGGCGCCAAGCCAGGCGGAGTCTGAAGCGTCCACCACTTCGCCGACAAACTCATGTCCCAGAATCCCAGTGTATGGATAATATCCCTTCACCAGCTCAAGGTCTGTGCTGCAAATGCCAGCCTTGCGGATTCTGATCAACGCTTCCTGGTCTTTCTTCGGCTGCGGCACATCCCGCAGTGAAATTTGATTTTTTTCAAGCCAGACTGCCTGCATGCTCACTCTCCGTTGTTCCAGACGTGAATTCGATTTCTTCCCGCATTTTTTACGGAATACATGGCGCGGTCGGCTTGATCCATCAACTCGTCCAGGCTCCTGCTGGATTCGGTGGAAGTTGCCACTCCCACGCTGACGGTCACTTTCATCGCGTCCGCTTCAAACTTTTTGCCTGTGGTTGTCTCGAAAAGCTGACCCGCACCGGCGAGGTCCGCATCCTCTACGGCTTTGCTCAAACGCACAGCCACTTGCACCGCATGTTCCACGCTCGTATCCGGGAGAGCCGCAGCAAATTCCTCGCCGCCCAGCCTGCCGAAAATATCCACACTCCTCAGGGCAGATTGGCATTGTAAAACAACCAGCCGCAAGACCTGGTCTCCCACCTGATGCCCGAAACGGTCATTGAATTTTTTGAATTCGTCCACATCCAGCATAATGATGGAAATGGGTTTCAAAGAGCGCCTTGAGCGGCTGAATTCATGCTCTGTCAATTCAAAGAACTTGCGGCGCGAGTGCGCCCCGGTCAACGGATCGGTGTTTGCCAATAATTGAACCGTTGTAAAAAGGCGCGAATTCTCGATTGCAATGGCGGCATGGGTGGCAAGCAATTCCAGCAGATACTGGTCGTCCTTTGTGTAGGCACCCGCCTTATAGGATTGCGCGGAGATCATCCCCGTCACCCTGCCCTGGCGGATCATTGGAACTGCCACGAGAGATTGAGAGGCATCCTTGCCGTCGCTTCCATAAAACTCAAATTTGATCCCGCTCGTATCCATCTCCTCCAGGCTGTTGAACAGGATCGAGCGTTTGGAGTGGACCACATAGCCCGCCATGCCGTGGTCTGCAACATATTTTTCGGTAACCACCTGCCTGCGCGGATATTCAATGGCGTAGATCGGCACGATCTCATTGGTCAGGGGATCGTATCCGTCTATAACAAAATCATCACAGGGCATTACTTTCTCAACAGTGCGATGAATGGCATCACAGAGTTCGTCCATGTCTAGGCTGGCGCTGATGTCATGAGCTGCCTGATACAGCACTTTCAAACGTTCCGCCAGTTGGGACATAGCTTCCTGAGCCCAAATCCTCTCCAATGCGCCAGCGCAGTGGTTTGCCAGCGTTTTCAGCATTTCAAGCGAGCTTTCCACATAGGCGTGGAGTTGATAGCTCTGGATCGACAAAACACCGATGGTCCGCACACCGCTGCGGACGGGAACGAATAGCTGCGATAGCGTCCTCTGCGTCCTGTCTCCGAATGACAGGGATGGGGAGATTTCAAACGCGCCTTCATATAACGACAAGAAGCCATCTTCGCGGATGGCTTTCAGCATGTTTTCCGAGGGTTTTTCAGGAACGACGTTATATTCAACCACCCGTTTATTGTCGATGGTGTCAATCGCTAAAAGCGGACGAGGTCTTCCACCCTGGTCGGGATCGTACAAGATCAGGTAACAGGCATCCCAGCCGATCAGGTCGTTTGCCGCATTTAAAATGATCTCCGCTGCCGCAATCGCATTCGCGGTAGCACTTAAATCCTTGCCGAGGCGTGCAAAGACCAATTCAGAGGGGGGGACAAACCTGTTTTCCTGCATTTTTGAATGATTTTAACCCCTAGTTTGCCGAAAATTACTTACTATCTCTTTGCCTGACAAATTCGTAGGTTATCAACGCAGTTGCTATCGAAACGTTCAGCGAGTTGACTTTTCCCAGCATGGGGATCTTCACCTGTATATCCGCATTCTGCATCCAAAAATCGGTCAACCCTTCATCTTCCGTGCCGACGGCAACAGCGCTGGGTTCGTTCATGTTGACATCCGTATACAGGATTTCAGCAGACGGCGTCGCCGCTAATATCCGCATCTTTCTTGACCTGAGCCATGCCAGCGCAGTCGGCGAATCAACCTCGACAGTGGGTACGGCAAAAACCGTGCCTCGACTGGCGCGGATGACGTTCGGGTTCCACAAATCTACGCGCGGGTCACAGACGATGACCGCGTCCACTTTGGCGGCGTCGGCGGTACGCAAAATCGCGCCGAGGTTGCCTGGCTTTTCAAGGGATTCCGCTACAATGACCAATGCAGCTGCGGACAACGTCAGGTCATCCAAAGAGGTCTTTGGCGCGGGGAAGATTCCCAGCCAGCCGTCTGGGTTGTCACGGTAGGATATTTTCTCGAAGACCGCGCGGCTGACGGTGGTAACTTCAGCGTTGGAAATGTCAACGGAGCGGCTGGCAAGTTCAGGCGCGGTCAGAAGCGATTGCGGCCTGAGTCCAGATTCGAGTGCCAAAGTCAATTCATCGACCCCTTCAACGAGAATCAAACCATCCCGCTGACGCTGGCGTTTATCCTCACGAAGTTTAACGATGTATTTTACTTTTGGGTTTTGCAGGCTGACGATATCCATTTATTGAACCAAAAGCAGACAGGAAGCCTGGTGCGTTTTGCTGAGCGTGACAAGCGGCGGGTCGCTGGCTTTGCAGGTGGCAAGCGCCACGGGGCAGCGCGGGTGAAAGCGGCAGCCGCTTGGAATGTCAATGGGGTTGGGCGTTTCACCTTGCAGAATGATGCGTTCGCGCCGCAGGCGCGGGTTGGGAACGGGGATGACAGAGATGAGTGCCTTGGTATACGGATGCTGGGGTTTTTCCAAAACCTCAAGCATGGTGCCGATTTCCACAATACGCCCGAGATACATCACCGCCACGCGGTCGGCAAAAAAGCCAACGGAACCCAGGTCATGCGTGATGAAGATGACGGCGATCTGGCGGGTGATGCGAAGTTCCGCCAGCAGATTGATGATCTCTGCGCGAATGGAAACGTCCAGCATGGAGACGGGTTCGTCCGCGAGAATGATTTCGGGTTCGAGCACAAGCGCGGCAGCAATCACCACGCGCTGGCGCTGTCCGCCGGAGAGTTCGTGCGGATATCGATGTAAATAAACCTCGGCGGGCTTTAGCCCCGAGTCTTCCATTGCTTTCTTCACCCTTTGGTCGCGGTCGGCAGTGTTGGCAAAACCGTGCACGATCAACGGCTCGGTGACGATCTCTTCGATGGTTTGTGTTGGGTTCAACGACTCGTACGGGTCTTGAAAGACCATTTGGATTTTGCGGCGCAGGTCCTTGCGCTGGCGGTCATCCAAATGGGTAATGTCGCGTCCCTCGTAGGTGACTGTACCTTCTGTCGGGTCTTCCAATCCCATCAGCAAAAGCGCAAGCGTGGATTTTCCACAGCCGCTCTCCCCCACCAGCGCGATCACTTCGCTGCGCCGCAGGGTGAAAGTGACGCCGTCCACTGCGTGCAAATCCCGCGACTTTCGCGAGAAAAGGGACGGGCGTCCCACGTCGAAATATTTTTTCAATCCACGGAGTTCCAGAAAATTGTCTGTGCTCATTTTGAAGCCTCAAGGAGATGGCAGCTGGCGATATGCTCGTTCCCCAGATCGTGAAGCATGGGTTGTTCGGTATGGCAGCGGGGAAATGCCGATGGGCAGCGCGGAGCAAAGCGGCAGCCCGCAGGTAACGCCTCCAGCCGCGGCGGGTAGCCGGGAATGGAGGCTAGTTTTTTCTTCGGCTTTGTCAGGTCTGGAAAGGCTTTGAGCAATTCCTGTGTGTAGGGATGTTTTGGATTGTTGTAGATAATATCCACATCCGCATACTCAGCCGTTACACCGCCATACATTACCAGAACTTTGTCGCACATCTCCGCAACCACGCCCAGGTCGTGCGTTACGAAAATAATGGCAAGCCCCAATTTCTTGCGAAGATTATCCAGCAATTCAAGGATCTGTGCTTGAATCATCACATCCAGCGCAGTGGTCGGCTCATCGGCAATGATCACTTGCGGGTTGCATGCCAGCGCCATCGCGATCATGGCGCGCTGGCGCATTCCTCCCGAATACTGATGCGCGAAATGATCCTTGTGGTCGGCAGCGATCCCGACCAGGTCCAGCAGTTCAATCACACGCCCGTCGATATTCTCCTTCGGGAAACCGGGTAAATGCTGTGTAATTGATTCCGCGATCTGCTCCCCAATCGTTCGGACAGGGTTAAGCGCATTCATCGCGCCTTGGAACACAATCGATATTCCCTTCCAGCGGACATCGTTCAGCTCTTCATCACCCAGCGTCACCAGGTCTTTGCCATTAAAGAAAACCCTGCCGTTTACGATCTGCCCCGCGGCAGGCAGCAGGCGCAACAGGGAAAGCATCAGCGTTGTTTTCCCACAACCGCTTTCGCCAACCAGCCCGATCAGTTCGCCTTCTTTCAAGGTAAAACTTACATTCTCAACCGCGCGTGCAGGCAGCTGACCTTCATTTACATAGTTGATGGATAGATTTTGGACCTCGAGCAGCGTCCCTTTTTTCGCAACGTCCCAACCTGCTTCACTCTGGACCGAAGGCCTGCCCGGCATCAAATGATGTGTTTCCAGCCTTGGGTTTAACACTTTCTCAAGACCCTGCCCAAGCAGAGTCAGCCCGAGCACTACCCAAACAATCCCAAACCCTGGAACAACCAATGCCCACCACGCCCCAGTGGACATGGCTCCGCGCCCAAAGGCGTAATTGAGCATTTGTCCCCAGGAAAGAGCCGTTGGGTCGCCAAGCCCGATAAAGGAGAGGGCGCTTTCATTCAAGATTGCCAGTGAAACCACAAGCACTGCCTGTACTACAAGGATCGGCATCACCAATGGCAGGATATGACGGGTAACAATATGCCCTTTTCCCGCGCCAATAGCGCGCGCACGAAGAACAAACTTTCGCGATTTAACCGCCAGGGTCTGCGAACGAACCACCCGGGCGGTGGTCGTCCAGCCTAGCAGCCCGATCACAAAAATAATGTTGAGAAGGGATGGCTTTGTCAGAGCGACGATCACAACCATGAGCGGCAGGTCTGGGATGACAAGGAAAATGTCGGTAAAGCGCATGATGAAATTTTCCCAGCGCCCGCCGAAAAAGCCAGCTACCAATCCGAATATCCCGCCAATAATGATGGAAATGAATGCGGCGAAGAAACCAACTGTCAGCGAGACCCGAGCGCCGAAAATAAAATTTGAGAATACATCCTGTCCGGCGTCATCTGTCCCGAACCAATGTGCTGCGCTTGGCGGGTTATAAATATCGCTCAGCCCGGCAGAGGAGGTGGAAGATGAAGCATAAGGGGCAATCAGCGGCGCAAAAATAGCCATTATCAGAATAATGACAAGCATTCCAAGTCCGATAAGTCCACTGCGATTCTTTTTGAACGATTGCCAGAACCCCGAGAAACGGGAAAGCAATTGATTTTGTTCAGATGGCTGGATTGTGCTCTCCATTGCTACTCCGTTTGAACGCGTGGATCGAGGAAATTATAAGTAAGGTCTGCGATCAGGTTGGCAAGGATCACCGCCACGGCGATCAAGAGGAACGCCCCCTGAAGCACCGGGAAATCACGGCGGACAACTGCCTCGTAAATGGCGCTGCCCAGACCTGGCCAGGAGAAGACTGCTTCAATCTGGATCGCACCTGCCACGGTAAAGCCCAAATTAATGGCAATGACCGTAACCAATGGAAGCATGGCATTTTTCAGGGCATGATCTTTCAGGATCTGGAAGGCATTCAATCCTTTTGCCTTTGCCGTCAAAATATAATCCTCAGAAAGAACGTCCATTAAACTGGAGCGCATGATCAATGTATATTCACCCATGTAGACGATCGTATAGGTCAATGTAGGCAAAAACATGTGGCGGGCAATATCTCCCCACTGCTGCAACAAAGGCATGGAGCTCATCCCTGGGGTGGCTTTGCCAGCCAAAGGAAACCCGTGCCCGCTTCCCCAAAAAAGCAAAATAATTCCAAGCCAGAATGTCGGCAGGCTCCATGCAACCAGGCTGGAACCGACGGCTAAATAATCGATGGACGTGCGCGCTTTCCACGCTGCAAAGACGCCCAACGCTACGCCAAAAATAATGGAAAGGATCTGACCCGCGCCGATCAGCAGAACGGTATTCCACAATCGCTCTGCAAGGATGTCTGTCACAGGGCGGTTGGTATGATAACTAATTCCAAGTTCGCCCTGAACAAGGTTACGCACATAGATAAAGAATTGGGTATCGAATGGATTGACCGCGCAGCTGCCGACCTGTATCGGGTTTAAGGATTCGAAACAATTGATGACTGGCTTGTCGAGCCCGAAACGGACACGCAGCATCTCAATTGCTTCCTTTTTTAAACGCGGATCACGAATGCCTGCCCGGGCAGGGTCACCCGGCAAAACGCGAAAAAGAAAAAAATTCAGGATGATTACAAAAATAATCGTGAATAATGCCCAGGCTGTTTTTTTAAGAAAGGCACGAGTTCGATTCAAGGCACTCTCCTTCAATTCTTGAAATTTGGGTGCGGAGAATTTCTCCGCACCCAAAATAAGATAACTACTTAACTGGTTCTATCACGAGCAGGGAGGTAACATCAGAAAGTTCGACTTTCGCCTGGTCTGTGATCCAGCCTGTGAACCGATCTGTGCGGTATGCCTGTACGTTGGCATCATAGAATGGGATGATATACACGACATCATCATGGACGATCTTCTGCATTTCCCAGACCATATCCTTGCGGGCATTAAAATCCAACGTAGTTTGCTGCTTGGCATACAACTCGTCATATGCGGGGTTGGAATAGCCGGTTTCGCTGGAGCCAGATGGGATCGCTTCCGTTGTGTACACATACAGCAAAGCGCTTGGGTCAGGGTCAGATGCCCAGCCCCAAATCATGATGTCAAAGTCAAATGCCGGGCAGCACTGAGCGGTTAAAGCATCGGGGTCTACAGCCTGGAGTTCCAGCGTAATTCCAATTTCGGCCCACATTTCACTTAACAGTTCTCCCATGCGCGGGGCGTTGATGCTATCGCTTGGCCAATTCAGGCGGAAGGTTAAAGGCCGTGAGCCGTCTGGTAATTCGCGGACGCCATCGCCGTCCGAGTCAGCATAGCCTGCATCATCAAGGATCTGGTTGGCTTTCGCGACATCAAATTCGTAATCCTGAATAGAGTCGTTGTACCAAACACCGAGACCGTCCGGGATTAATGTCAAACCAGAGTTGCCTAAACCAAGCAGGATCAGGTCGATCAGCTTTTGCTTGTCTGTGGCATGTGCCATTGCGAGGCGGACGTTCCGATCCCGCAGGGCGGGGTGTCCTGTGCAAAGGCCGCCCGCATCCGTGGGACAATTTTCAGGGTCAACTTGATTGAAAATAATATCAGTCACGCCGGGAGCGAGTGGCGCGCCAACGACCACTTCAACATTGTCTTCGGCTTTTAATGTCTCAGCGGCAGTATTCGGCATTTCGGTCACCATATCCAGTTGACCGGTCTTGATCGCCTGCACAAGTGCATCCTGATTTTCAAAAGTTTGAAAGACCACTTCGTCAACTTTCGGCGGGGTGGAGAAATATTCCTTGTTTGCGGCCAGGCGGACGAACTCATTCTGAACATATTCCGCCATCTTAAATGGACCGGAGCCGATCATGGCTGTATTTTCAAATTCAAGTTTGTCTTCATTTTCCCAAATATGCTTGGGCAGCACATAAAGGAAAACAAGCTGACTTTCGATATTTGGAATGGCTTCAGTAAGCGTCAAAACCACTTCATTCCCATTGGCTACGATGGAGTCGAAATACGGCGTGTAATAGCCATTCAGGTAGGGATATTCCGGCGTGTCTTTATAAAGGTTATAGGTATATGCAATATCCTCGGCGGTCAAATCCTCGCCATCATGCCATTTGATACCGTCGCGGATTTTATAGGTATACACCAGGCCATCGTCAGAGACATCCACGCTCTCTGCCAGGCTTAAGGTAAACGACCCGTCCAGGTTGAGATCGTACATGGAATCATACACAAGTTCGAAAACTGTATAAGCCTCCGTCAGGATCGCCATGCCAGGATTTAATGTATCCGGACTGCCAGCCCAACCGATGCGGACCACTGCAGTTTGGCCTCCTCCTCCACATGCAGAAAGAAGAAGTGCGAACAACAAAAATATATAAAGCGCCTTCTGTTTCATAGAATCATCCTCCATTTGACAATATTTTCTTAAAACAACATGCGCCATGGCAGAAACTGCAGCATGGCGCATTACATCACTTTCCAAGGAAATAACGTTTAGGACGCATCAACATCTACCTGGAGTTGAATTTTACTGTAATTTGTGATTTATCGAAAGTTAATTTTTCGCCAAACAAAAAACTGCAACTTAATAACCCGGCGGTAAAATTGGGTAAAAGGAAGGTCTCACTTCAATGGAAAATCCCATCAAACTCACTGAAAAATATGAACGGAACGGGTGGCCCGCGCTCAAGCGTACTGACCTCAACTCTCCGCCTGGATTAAACCTCTCGCTTCTAACCTCCCTCGAACGGATTCGCTCTCACTCGCTTTCATCTCAGGGACAAATTGCCTGCATCAAGGATGGCGAAACTCTTTCGGATGTCTACACCATGTCTGCCAAAGGAAGCTGGCTCTCGCGCATTACAACCGAACGTCCGCTGGCAGCATACTGGGATGATGAAACTCCAGAATGGTCTCCTGACGGAAAATGGCTGGCATTCGGGATCAAGGGACATGTGCATATTGTCCCGCACGATGGCGGGCTGCCCAAAAAGATTACTGACTTCGCTGTGGCGGCAAGCAGTCCACGCTGGATGCCCGACTCAAATGGTTTGATCGTTACGGTCGAACGTAACGACACAGATCAACTTTTACTGACCGACCGCGAAGGCTCCTGGCCGCGCGCATTAACCACAGACACGATCGGTGATCACTGGGATGCTCGTCCCTCTCCCGATGGGAAATTCATCCTCTTCAATCTGCGCCGATTTGATGACTTGAATCGCCTTGATATTGTTCTGCTTGAAATCGCAACAGGCAAGCAGATTACTTTATATGGCAAACCCTCTGTGCGAGCCGTCTCGCCCAAATGGTCGCCTGACGGGGAATGGGTATCCTTCATTGCTCAGGAGACTCAACGCGAAGAGCTATATCTCATCAAACCAAACGGGGAAGGACTGCGCCAGCTCACCAAAGCGGAGCAGGACATCTTTCAATATGAATGGTCGCCATCTGGAAAAGAAATCCTTGTGGTGGTCAATAAGAACGGTTCGTTCGAGTTAATGCTCATTGCGTTATCCCCGCAGGGGGAAACAGGATCAGGCTCAATGTCCACGCTGCGAAGCGAAGTAGGGATTCATTCCAATCCTAATTGGGCGAAAGACGAATCGTATATTACATTTGAGTTTGAAAGTCCCGCTGCACCTCCTGACATTTATCGTATGGATTTGAAAACCAGACAAACAACCCAGCTTACATTCTCCAATCCGCCTGCGTTGCAGAAAAATAAATTTGTCATCCCTGAAGTGATTTCCTATAAAAGCTACGATGGCCTGGAGATCCCCGCATGCTTATATCGTCCTGAAAAATCGAATGGAGCAGCGATCTTATACCCGCACGGAGGGCCGAAGGACCAATATGGCTTTGCCTGGGACGATATTGCGCAATACTTTGTTGCCAAAGGCTACACATACCTTGCACCAAACTATCGCGGCTCCACGGGATATGGCAAGGATTTCGAACGCGCCAATTACAACGATTGGGGCGTAGGCGATACTCAGGATTGTTTACACGGCGCAAAATATTTGGGTCGCCTAAAAGATATAAAGCCAGATCGAATAGCAATAACGGGCGGCAGCTATGGCGGATACATGACAGCCTGCTCTCTATCCCGCGACCCTGAATATCTATTTGCGTGCGGCATAGCAAAATATGGCGACTCAAATCTGGTGAGTTCCTGGGCACAATGCGAAAAACGCCTGCGTCTTTATACCGAAATATTTTTAGGGCATCCCGCAGATAATCTTCAGACATATCTCAAGGGCTCCCCCATTGCCGAGGTAAAGAACATTCAAAAGCCTGTTTTGATTTTGCACGGCTTGCTTGATACCATTGTCCCGCCTGAAGCCAGTGAAGAATGGGTTGAAGCCTTGCTCCGCGAAGGGAAGGCCTTTGAATATAAAACGTACGATGATGAACCGCATGGCTTCTTAAGGCGTGAGAATCTTTTTGATGTGTACGAACGCATGGAAAGATTCTTGGACTGGTATTTACTTCCAAAGAGATAGATTTTGAAGTAAAGAATAAATAGGAGTGTATATAAATTGGCTACGCGCAAAAATAACATTTTCAAATATGATGAACTGACCTGGGAAGCTGTTGCAGAACTCCCGCGGGATACACCATTGGTACTTCCACTCGGTTCAGGATACAACTTCGATCTGCTCGCTGACCAATTAGGCAGCCCTCCCCGAATCGGTCTCCTGCCCGCTTTTCCCTTTGGCTGGCGTGGCAGCGGACTGGAAATCCCGGAACCGATCTTTTTTCAGTATCTCGCAAATTTATTGGACAGCCTACGCGATGATGGGTTTACAAGAGTATATTGCCTCGCACCGCAAGGTATTGACCCGCAAAGTACATTCCTCAATCATTTATCACCTGCCTTCCTTCGCCAACCCCATTCATCAATGAGTCAGGCACAAACCTTCCTTCCGGCTGACAGTGAAAGAGGAAAAGTAATCCTTATCCCAATTGGCCATACCGAGCAGCATGGATACCACCTCCCTCTTTCTGTTGATACCCTTATTATAGAAGCCATAGCCCAAGGGACAGCTGCTTTATTGCCTACGCGCAGTCATGGTGTTCCAGTCATGCCGTATGGCGTCAGTACACATAGAGCGTCTTTTGCCGCAACCTTGAACGCCGGCGGACGTGCCTTTGAAGACTTCTGGGGAGCCGTTATTGACGTGCTGGCATCCCGTGGATTTGACCGCTTCTATTTAATGAGCGGACACGGCGGTAACTCGTCATTCCTGACGAACATTGTGAAATACGCAGGGGAGCGCCATCGCCGCATCTTCTGCGCCACAGCCTGGCTGCACACCTCAGGCAGAATCGGCGCCGAAGCACTGGAAAAACATCGCACATCAAAAATTGGCGGTATGGGTCACGCGGGCGAACTGGAAACATCCTATCTTTTGCATCTCCGCCCCGACCTCTGCCACATGGAACGAGTGGTGGATGAAACTGATTTCGTCAGTACCCCCGACTATTACATGGATTGGATCGAGGGCGGCTCACTGATCGCAAACCCGCCCTGGGATGATGATACGAAAACAGGCGCGTACGGAGCGGGCAGCCATGCAACTGCGGAAAAAGGACGCTTATGGCTTGAGGCCGCCATCCAGGAAAAAGCCGATCACGTGGAACAGATCCACGAACAACATGAACGGCGCGAAAAAAGACGAAACGCAGGCTATGGGTTATGGGGTAAAAGTCAGTAGATCAAAATAGGTTTCCAGTTATTGGAAACCTATTTTGATTTTTTAGGAACTTCAAAATACATATACATTCCGCAAAACGCCTTACTCCCCACTTTCAAAACAAAAGTAGCACCGTATTCACCTGCTTTTTTAGGGGCAACAAAAGGCGCTTTAAAAGTGGCGCTCCTGCCCGGAGTGACTGCAGAGTTCAAGTCTTGTATTCTTATACCGACATGCCGATACCCGCTTTTATAAACAAAATCAACCGTGGTGCTCGACCATGTCTTTGTGCCGGTGTTGATCACTGTCCAATACGCGTAAAATTCAGTTTCGGGCAGAATAAATCCGCCTGCGGGCGTTGCTGATTTCACAAGGCAAGTCCAGGGTTCACCGGTGTATGGAATCGCATCCCGCGGATCGATTGGCCCCAAACCTGGAATTCCTGCCGTGACCGCATATAAGGGATCTGTTGTCTCGAGTGGAATACCAAACTCAGGCGTGGGAGAAAAAAGCGAAAAAGGCGTTTGCGTGGGAGGAGCCGCAATAATGGTTGATGTGGCTTCGCGCGTCAGAGTGGGTGTAAGAGTTGGAGGCAGCGCATGGGCAGTTTGAGTCTGTGCAACAACAGCTGTCTCGATGATGGCTGTGCTTAATAGATCGGGAGAAAGCGGATTCGCCTCTTCCGCAGGCTGTAACGACGGCAAGGCGCATGCAAGCAAAAAAATGATCAAGACGAAGCTGCCGCCAATTCTCTGATAGGATCTCAATCTCACGATTTCTCCTCGATTCCAAAGTAGTATAACATGCGTCAAGACTCATATTTCTTGATAAATTCTTCACCCTTTCCAATAAATTCATCGAAGTCATCAGGAGCGGTTGCCGAAGCCAGTAGGTCCTGTGTCTTTTGGCGCAGGACCAGGCGGGCGGGCGGAGCGCCTGCATCCTGCCATTTTTCCATGCTGTAGTGTGGATATACGTTACTTATATAATACCCGTTCTTGTAGTTTCGCATGGTCGATGGTTGATTCAAGAAATTCTTCCCAGGGCCCACCTTGGCAATCTCATCCACCGCAGAGTTGACATCATCCAGTTGAAAGCCGTTGTGGATGCGGAGCGCCTGATCGATGATCTCATGGCAATGGACAAAGGTGGTTGGCGAGATGGACTTCGAGCCGAGAGAATCTCCAATGAACGGAGCCAGATGTCCGTGCGAGAGAAGAAGCGCGAGGGTGTTCATCCAATACGTATCTGCGGCGATCAAATCCATGCCCCAGCCCGTGCCGCTCCCTGATGTCGAGCAATGCGGAATGCCATAATATTTCATCATCTCGGAACATGCCACACTGATGAGAATACTTTGCGGATCGTAGAAATTGAGCATGGTGCGCATGTCAAAATAAACAGGCAGCATGCCGAGGAGAATTGGCGCGCCTTTCTTGATGGTCTGGCTGATGACCAGACCTGCAAGCAATTCCGCCATGAGCAGAGTGAGCGTGCCAGCGGGAGTGAGCGGCGTGGACGCGCCCGCCATGCTGTAATTCGAGAAGATGATCGGCAAGCCGCGTTCGATGGAGATTTTCATTTTATCCACTGTGCCTGCATTCATGACCAGCGGGCTAACAGGGTTGAAATACGGGATGATGAACGGCTTGCTTCCAAGATCGCCATGAAGCATTTCGAACATCTGCATGACGTCGGGGAATTTGTTTTCATCGGAAACAAGCAGCACCAATGGTTTGGTGGTATTGGCGATATGCTCAAGCGAGCCGTACAGATCGGTCAGTTCTTCAGGGACATCGCGCACAATGCCAACCGTGGAAATGACATCGTAATGTTTGAAGCTTGACCCCAGACGGACGAGATCCCTAAAATTCTGACGCTTGAAGATGTCAAGAGTCTCGTCAAATGGATTTTGATAAAACAAGGCGGTGACGCCCACACCGAAGCGCAAGCGGTCATCGCCTAATTTCAACTTATGCTCCCCGCGACGATCATAAATATCAATTGTCCTCGGTGCGGATTTGATCGCATCTTCAACGATTTCCGGAGGAAATTTAATGATACGATCCTGTGACTTGAGCCCAAGCTTTGATTCCAGCATTTGCAGAATGGATGGAGAATCCACCCGCACCCCCGTCTCGCTCAACACCTTTAAGACGTTGCGGTGGGCTTCCTGTATTTGGTCTTCACTCATCATGGTCAGTCGCGGACGGACGTTATTCATAAAGTAGGTTCTCCTTTCTGCAATTTTACAATAGATACTGCCCGCTTCGCAAAAAATTACATCCCCCGACTGAGGTCGGGGGATGTTGGCTACTTATGTTGATTCCAAGCCTGACGATCTTCAGGCTTTTCGGGGTCGAGGTATTTCGGGTCAACTTCCTGAAACACCCTGTGCCCATGCGCGGTCCACAACTCGGCGGCGAGCTTCTTTGCATGACAAGCAACACCCTGAGCAGAGAAATACTGGCACACACGGACCACATCCCGTTGAAAAATATTCCATGAGGAAGGGTTAGATTCAGGGATGACCACCTGCGGAAAGTCGATCAACTTGATGTCGCCGTCCCAATACAGGATGTTGTACGCCGAAAGGTCGCCGTGAATGCGGCTGTGCGACAACAGGATGTCAATGTTGCGAATCACGCGCTGGAAAAGTTCATTCGCCTCATCCAGATCCAAAGCCACAGAACTGAGCGGCGGCGCGGACATACCCGCATCCCCAACGAATTCCATCAGGATGGCGTTCTTCTCCTTGGCATACGGCTTGGGGACATCCGCGCCTGCTTCGTACAATGTTTCCAGGGTGACGAATTCATACGCGATCCACGACTGATGACGGACTTCCTCGCCATAGCGCGTGCGTTTGATGATGGCATTGACGTCCGCTTCCTTCCACAGGGCGGCGCCATCTTCATCAAGATCGGTGCGCCCGACGCGGTACTGCTGGTCGTTCTTGAGGTTACGCAGCGAGCGCGGACGGTACACCTTTGCCGCCAGCAGCGGCGCGTCCACCTCCACCCCGGGTTTGCACAGGTAGACCGAAGCCTCCTTGCCGCCTTTGACACGCTTCAGCACATCCGAGATCCACTTATGATCGTAGAAGGCGGCAAGAGAATCCAACAACCACCACTCTTCGAAGCGCGCTGCCTTGTAGGTGAATTTGAATTCCTTCGAGGCTTCCTGCGCACGGATGAAGAGCTTCGCCTCCATTTCACGCTTCTTTGATTCGCGTTTCTGAGTGACGCGCTTGCTGGAAGGCTTCGTTCCGTCACTGTCCAGGTCGTCGAGTTCGTCATACAGGTCGTACATGTCTTGCAGATCGTTATTCGTATTCATTGTTGTTAAGTACCTTATTTTCTTCGTTGCAGGGCGGACCCTGCTGGTTAAACAAAAAACCACAGGATACAACATCCTGCGGCTTGAGAGACAGAGTTAAAAGAAAACCGCAGGCGGAGCACGCCTGCGGTTGTGGTAGTCAGAACTACATTACGACCATTCACCTGTGGGAGGCGCGCTGAACAAATTGACAGTGGTAACCAAGATAGCTTGCATGTTTTCGAGCCTCCTTTCAATAATTGGATGAGATAGTGACCCTATTTTATGCGAACACAAAACACACGTCAAGAGCAGGTTTTGGTCTAAGGTTTGAGAATACGGTCAAAGAACAACTGGGTGCGGGCCATAAAAGAAAACCACGGCTCGCCAATAAAGGAATGTTTTTCGCCCTGGTAGGCAAAAATCTCTGCGTCTTTTCCTGCTTCGACAAAACCTTCGTACATCTTCGTTGACCATTCAGGCGGCGTGCCCGAAGAGACTTTCCCATCCTCCGTGCCGTAGAAAATTTGAACGGGCGCGGTCACGCTGCTCAAATGATAAAGCGGAGAAACAGCTTCCAGCATGACAGGATCAGCGCTGACGTTAAAGTAGGAGGCGGTCAGGTCGGGTGGAAGGTCCAGCGGAAGGACATCCGATGAGTTGCAGCCGAAGGCCGCCTCTCCTTCAAGGACATCGCCAACGCAGCCAGGCCCCCAGCGCCCGATGATGTCTGCGAAATCAGCGCTGACGGAGGAATAGATGACAGCCGCCTTCACGCGCGAATCGATGGTCAATACTTTCAGGGTGACGCCGCCGCCCATACTGTGCCCCCACATGCCGATGCGCCCGGTATCGGCTTCGGGAATGGATGGAAGCGCGTTCATCAGATTGATCACATCGATGGCGAGGCCTGAATAAAAGAGACTCTCGGCAGTGTCCGAGCCGCCCCAGGTGCGGTAATCGGAAGAGACGGTGAGATAGCCGCGGCGGTTGAGGAAGTCAGCGGCGCGGTCGGTGCCGTCGCCAGAGTTGTAGATGTAGCGGGAAAAGAAGCCGTGATTCATGACGATGACGGGATAGGGCGGCTGGCCGATTGTGGGAATTTGCAAAATGCCTGTGATGGTAATCCCGTCGCTTGGGTATTCAATAAGATAGCGGGTGAAGTTATCGGTTTCGAGCAAAGTCTCGCGGACGGTGATGGGACCATCTTCGAAATCATGCTTGCGCAGACCTTCGATGGTGTAAGGCTGAATGGCTTGTTCAGTTGTCTTCGTGGCGGTCGGGAGCGGTGTGTTCGTTGGCGTGGACGTGGCAGGAATAATGGTCACATTCGCAGGGGGCAATGTAACAGCAGGAGGTGCAGATGCGGGAAAACAGGCAGAGAGAATGATGCAAAGGATGGGAACAATAAGAGCGGCTCGGGGCATGAGAGAATTGTATCAGGGCTATAAACTCGGCGCTTTCCACTTTTTGATGACATCCGCAAAGGGAGGGAGAATCTTCTTCGCGTGGAAGGGATACCAGCCAATCTCACTGCGGACGGCTTGTTCTTTCAATTCGGTGGAGCCCCAAATGAGGGATGCGCCAAACGCGCCAAGCAAGGCGGATGCCCAGTTATTTGAAATGAACAGTGACCCAAGTATGCATAACACCCCCGCCCCCATCACGTACGGCCACCACAAGTAACCGAAATAACGTTCCCCGCGAATGACCCACACAAAGCCCAACCCGATAATGAAGAGAACCGCAAGGCAAAGCCAAAAGCCGAACCAGTTCATTTCGCGCTCTCTTTGATGGATGCCAACTCAGCTTGCGAATATGGAACGCCGCGCGGATCGCGGTCGAGCCAGTCAATGGTGGTGGCATCGGGATATTCAGCGAGGATTCTGGCATGGCGCGGATTGTTCGGGTTGGCAGGCGCGTGTCCATGCTGAATGCGTTTCGGCTGGCGGACGGCAATTTCGAGCGCGTCCCAGAGCAAGGTCACAGAGAGGATGCTGCAAATTGCCGACAGAGGCAGGCTTGAGGTTAAGAAAGAAGCGGCAGCAAAGCCAGCGCCGAGTACGAGTGCGATCAGGGTCGGCTTCCAGAGGTGGACGGTTTCGCGTTCGATCTTGCGGACAGAAACATGACCAAGCCAGACACCAAGGAATGTGGCGAATGCGGCGGCAGGGCCGATGAAGTTGATGTGCATGGTACCTCCTGAGGTGAAGATGATGAATTATATATGGAGTTCGCGCCGAGCGGAGAGTGGGCGCTCTTTCCCGCTCGTAGTCGAAGCGCAGGTGACGGAGCAGCCCATCAACTGTGCGAGACAAGCACTTGTTCCGCTCCACGCTTCGACTACGCTACCCTACGGGCACGATGTCAGCGCGAAGGCTGGAAGGGGGTAAAATAACCCGCCATGAGAATTTCGCCGACTGAGTATTTTGGAAACCTATCCCTGCTGTTAGACCTTGAAGCCGAGGCGGAAAAGCAGGAAGCATTACGCGCGCGGACGAAGCTCTCCCCCATTGAAGCGGAAGCGACGGGCAACAGCATCACCAATCTGGTCATCCGCGAAGAAGGCTATGGATTGGGCGGGCGTTTTCTGCTGGGGCTGGGCAAGCGCAATGAGACTCTGCCCCTGCCGTGGACAAGGCTTGGGGTCGGCAGCCCCGTCATTCTGTCGGAGGAGCGCGCCTCTTCAGCGAATGCGGAAACAGGCTGGCGGGGCATCGTCAGCGCGGTTCGCAGGGATGCAATTCAGGTGGCGGTCAACCAGTTCATCGAGACGGAAGCAGAGAAGCCGACGTTTCGGCTGGACCGTGCCACAGATGAGATCGCGCGCTTTCGACAGAGACAAGCCATGGAGCTGGCGCGAGGCGCAAGCGGGGGCAGCCGCCTGGAAGTGCTGCGCGATGTGCTGATCGGTTCAGCAGGGGCAGTCTTCGAAAGAATCGAACCCATTCATGTTTTCAACCCGAAACTAAATCAATCGCAGATCGAAGCGGTGCAATTCGCATTGAGCGCGGAGGATGTGGCTATCATCCACGGGCCGCCTGGGACGGGCAAGACCACCACGCTGGTGGAACTCATCCGCCAGATCACGCGCAAGGGAGAGACTGTATTGGCAGTGGCAGCCAGCAATTTGGCAGTTGATAACCTGCTGGAACGCTTGATCGACGCGGGCGAGAGCGCTATTCGGCTGGGTCACCCCGCGCGGGTAACGCCTGAACTGCGCGAACACACGCTCGACCTGCTCGTCGAAAATCATCCGAACGTGATGATGGCACGCAAGCTGACCCGCGATGCCTACGCCCTGCGCGACCAGTCCGTCAAATGGACAAGAGCCAGACCCGAGCGCGGCGCGAAGCAATCCATGCGGCAGGAAGCCAAGGACATGCTGAGAGAGGCGCGCGATATCGAAGACCAGACCGCGCAGATGATCCTCGGCAGGGCGCGCGTGGTGTGCGCCACCGCCACAGGCATCGACCGCGACAGGCTCGACAACAACGTGTTCGACTGGTGCATCATGGATGAAGCCAGCCAGAGCACAGAACCCAGCGCGTGGATCCCCCTGCAATTCGCAAAGCGCGTCGTGCTGGCGGGCGACCATTGCCAACTGCCCCCCACCGTGCTCTCGCCCGAAGCCGTGCGCGGCGGCTTCAACATCAGCCTGATGGAACGCCTGCTTAACAACAACGCCCCGCACAAGATGCTGAACGTGCAATACCGCATGCACGAAGAGATCATGTCCTTTCCTGCGGATATGTTTTACGAAGGGAATTTACAAGCCGATGACACGGTTCGTTCCGCGCTGTTAGCGGACCTGCCCGCTGTGACAGCCAGCCCGCTGACAACGACAGCCATGCACTTCATCGACACGGCAGGCGCGAGCTACGATGAAGAGCGCGAAGCAGACGGCGAGAGCCGACTGAATCGGCTGGAAGCGGAACTGGTGGTCAAGAAAGTGGATGAGCTATTGGAGTGCGGAGTCCCGCCCGCAGACATTGCGGTCATCTCGCCGTATTCAGCGCAGGTGAAACTGCTGCGAGAGAGAATCAAGCGTCCCGAGATAGAGATCGACAGCGTGGACGGCTTTCAGGGGCGCGAGAAAGAAGTGGTCATTGTCAGTTTGGTGCGTTCAAATCGCGAAGGTGAGGTGGGCTTCCTTGCTGATACGCGGCGCATGAATGTGGCGATGACGCGCGCAAGGCGCAAGCTCATCGTGATCGGGGACAGCGCGACCATCACGGCGCATCCGTTCTACGAGAAGATGGTGAAGTATTTCGAGCGCATCGGGGCGTATCATTCGGTGTGGGAATAGTGGTTGAAGGTTACAGGTTACAGGTTGAAGGTTGCAGGTTGCGGGGTGAAGGTTGCGGGGTGAAGGTGAAAAGTGGAAAGTGGTTGGTGGGAAAAGAGGAAAGAGGAAAGAAGAGGGATGAAGGTTGCAGGTTGAAAGGGGAGATTAGTCGTTGCAACCCATTGAAGAGCATCTTGAAGTTTGAAAACGGAGCGAATGCCTCCACTTATTATTGCCGAAGGGGGATTTGAGAGGTAAGATTGGACTTGGGGAGTTCGACCAACGAAAGATGAACGAAGGATCAACGAAGGATGAACGAAGGATTGACGGAGAATCAACGAGATAAGGTATTGGGATCAATACCTCTACATAGGAGTAAAGAATGGCTACCGTAGAAAATAACATTTTTATCCGAGGGTTGCGGGGCGCACTGGGCAGGCAATTCGTGGTGAAGCGAGGCAGGAATCGCAGCATTGTGAGCAGTTACCCCGTCTTTGATGAAAACCGCAGCTTCACAGAAGCACAGGTAAAGCAGCAAAGCAGGTTCCGTGAGGCGGTGGAATTCGCCAAAAGCGCGAAGGGATGGGCGGTTTATGTAGAAAAGGCGCGGGCTGACAATCGAACCCCTTATCACGTGGCAATCTCGGACTTCTGTCATGCGCCCGAGATCGTCACCATCGATCCACAGAACTGGCAGAGCGGGCAAGGCGGGGCGATCCACATCAAGGCTGTGGACGATGTGCAGGTGACCCAGGTGAAGGTGGCGATTACCGATAAGGCTGGGACGGTGCTGGAAGAAGGCGCGGCAGTTCAAACCAACGCTGCGTGGTGGAGCTATACTCCCGCCGTCAATGCAATGGACGGGGCAAGCATCATGGTGACGGCATTTGACCTGGCTGGGAATATGGTGGAAGCGAACAAGGTTCTTGATTAAGTCTGTTAAGGGAGACAGCTGCCCCGCATGGGTGGCTCTCCTCTCTCCCTAAATAACAACCTCTGACGTGAAAGGTCGGGTAAAATAGATGGAAGTAGCGGGGAATGCCCTGCCTAAAAACCTTTCCTAAATGATGTTATGACTCAAAAAACTTCCCTGACATCTAACTTTTCACACCTTCAAGCTTGTGATGAACAGCTTGTACGTTTGGGCGCGCTGGCGGAGAAGTATTATGCAGACGACTCCAACACCAGCCTGATCAAGATGCGGCAGTTTGGGGAGTTGCTGGCGAAACATGTGGCTACCAAAATGGGGACATATCAGACTGAAAAAGAAGAAAGTCAGTATGAGTTATTGCGCCGACTGCGGGATGAAGGCGTTCTTTCACAGGAAATCTATCAGTTATTTGACCAGATGCGCTATGTGGGAAATAAAGCAAATCATGCAATTCAAGGGGATGCTTCAACCGCGCTCAATGTTTTGAAGTTTGGCTGGCAATTGGGGATTTGGTTCCAGCGCACGTTTTTGAAAGAGGATTTCGAAGCAAGTGCCTTTGTTGAGCCATCTGCTAAAAATGAAGTAGAAGCTTTGCTCAAAGAGCGGGAGGAATTGGCGGCGAAGGCAGAAGAAGCCAACGCCAAAGTGGAAGCACTGCTCAAGCAACAACAAACTACGTCTGCGCGAAAAAAATCTCAAACATTTGATAAATACAAACGAGCTGCGAACGCCGCAAGTCAATCTGTTTATTTGGATGAAGCACAAACCCGCCAGATCATTGATGGGCAGTTGCGCGATGCAGGATGGGAAGTGGATACTGTCCACCTGCGATACAACAAAGGGACGAGACCTGAACGCGGCAGGAATTTGGCAATTGCGGAATATCCCACTGCCAGCGGACCCGCTGATTATGTGCTGTTCATTGGCTTGATGCCTGTGGCAGTGGTGGAAGCCAAACGCAAGAATGTAGATGTCTCTGCGTCGTTGCAACAAGCAAAACGATACAGCCGAGGTTTTTCAATCGATGCAGAAATGCAATCGCCAGGCGGGGCTTGGGGTGAATATCACATCCCATTTGTTTTCTCCACCAATGGGCGCATGGAAAACTACCAACAGCTTGAAACCATGCATGGGGTCTGGTTTTGTGATGTGCGCAATCCTAAAAATATAAGCCGTGCTTTGAGTGGTTGGTATACACCCGAAGGCTTGACCACACTTTTAAAGCAGGATACAACAGAAGCCCATAAGCAATTGGACAGCGAGCCTATGGAATTTGGTTTTCCATTGCGGTTTTACCAAAGGGACGCCATTCGCGCGGTAGAGAACGAAATTGCACAGGGCAAACAAAATATGCTGATCGCGATGGCAACAGGGACAGGCAAAACCAAAACCTGCATTGCATTGATCTACCGCCTGCTCAAGGCAAAGCGCTTCAAACGGATTTTGTTTTTGGTGGACCGCTCGGCATTAGGTGAACAAGCTGCCAATGCCTTCAAAGACACACGCATGGATGCGATTCAGGCGTTCTCTGATATTTTCGGCGTGATGGAATTGGATGGGCAAAAGCCTGAAACTGAAACCGCTGTGCAGATTGCCACCGTGCAGGGCATGGTCAAGCGGTTGCTTTACCCCAGTGAAAACCAAACAGTACCCACTGTGGATCAGTATGATTGTATTGTGGTGGATGAATGCCATCGCGGATATTTGCTTGACCGCGAACTCTCGGATACAGAAATCAGTTTCCGCAGCTTTGATGATTATGTTTCCAAATATCGGCGTGTGATCGATTACTTTGACGCGGTGAAAATTGGGTTAACCGCCACGCCCGCACTGCATACCACCGAGATTTTCGGTGAGCCTGTTTATACCTATAGTTATCGCGAAGCGGTGATCGACGGGTTCCTGATTGATCACGAGCCGCCGATTCAGATCAAGACCAAACTTTCAGAAGCGGGCATTAAGTGGAAGGCGGGCGAGGATGTGAAGTTATATTACCCGCGCCGCAATCAATTGGAGTTGTTCAAAGCTCCCGATGATATCAAATTGAACGTAGATGAGTTTAATAAAAAAGTCATTACAAAGCAATTCAATCAGGTGGTGTGTGAATATCTGGCGCGCGAACTGGATTTGTATTCGCCGCAAAAGACGTTGATCTTCTGCGCCAATGACCTGCACGCTGACCTGGTGGTAGATCTGCTCAAACAAGAGTTTGCAAAACGGCTCGATGGTGTGGACGATGATGCCATCGTGAAAATCACGGGCAGCGCCGACCAACCCCTACAACTTATTCGCCGTTATAAAAATGAACGTAACCCGAAAATCGCCGTGACCGTGGACTTGCTGACCACGGGCGTGGATGTGCCTGAAATCTGCAACATCGTTTTTCTGCGCAGTGTGAACAGCCGTATCTTGTTCGACCAAATGCTCGGACGTGCTACACGCCTGTGTGAAGATATCGGCAAGGAAACTTTCCGTGTGTATGATGCGGTGGGAATCTATAACGCTTTGCAGGATATGACCGCCATGAAACCCGTGGTGGTTGACCCGAAGATTAGTTTCAGCCAATTGGTGGATGAAATCATCCGTGTTAAGGATGAAGAAGAACGCGAGCTAGTGCGCGACCAGTTGCTGGCAAAATTCCAACGCAAGAAAAGGCACCTCAACGAGACATCCAAAAAAGATTTTGAAACCATTGCAGGGGTATCCATTGAGGCGTTTGTGAAAAAATTGCGCGAGATGCCGATTGATGAAGTGGCAAAATGGTTCACGGATAATCAGCGGCTGGGAGAGATCCTTGACCGCCATGAAACCATGCAAAGACCGATGCTGCTCTCGGAACATGCCGATGAATTTGTCACTGCCGAACATGGCTACGGGGCTGGAAAGAAGCCGCAGGATTATCTGGATGAATTCAAGAAATTCATTCAAGAGAATCGAGATACTATTCCTGCCTTGGTGACGGTGTTGACCCGTCCGCGTGACCTGACCCGCAAACAGTTGCGCATGCTGGCAATGGATTTGGAGAAGGCTGGGTTCAGCGAAACCAGTATCACCATCGCCTGGCGCGATATGACCAATCAGGAGATCGCCGCGCACATCATTGGGTTTATTCGGCATATCGCCACAGGCGACCCGTTGATTCCCTACGAGCAGCGCGTGGATTGGGCGTTGGGTCAGATGTTGGCAGCAAAACAATGGACGACACCGCAACGTCAATGGCTGCAACGCATTGCGGCGCAGACCAAGGCCAATGTGATCGTTGACCGCGATGCGTTGGATGACCCTGACCAGATTTTCCGTGTGGATGGCGGTGGGTTTGTGCGGTTGGATAAATTGTTTGACGGACAATTGGCGGAAACGTTGGAAACGTTTAATGGGTTGTTGTGGAAACAATGACGGAAAAATACCAAAACAAATACCGCATCCCCAGCGCACGATGGGCGGCGTGGGATTATTCCGCCAATGGCGCGTATTTCGTGACGATTTGTGTTGCCAACCGCGCCCATGATTTCGGCAGGGTGGTGGATGGGGTGATGCGATTCACGCCATTGGGACAATGCGCCGATGATTGTTGGAATGAAATCCCACAGCATTTCCCGTTCGTGGAATTGGGGGCGCACCAGATCATGCCGAATCATGTGCATGGGGTGATTGTTATTAATAAAAACGATGGTGAAATGGTAGAGACGCATGACCATGCGTCTGTTGCAGAGACGCAAGATTTTGCGTCTCTACGTGGAAACCGTTTCGGTCCCCAATCGCAAAATCTGGCGTCGATTGTGCGCGGGTATAAAATTGGGGTGACGAATTTCGCACGGGCGAATAACATTCCGTTTGTGTGGCAGGCGCGGTATCATGACCACGTGATTCGCAATGACAGCGAATGGGAACGAATTACGAAATATATTATTGCCAACCCAATGAATTGGAAAAATGATGAATTCAACAAATAATCGCGTACAGACGCATGATATTGGGGTTGTGTAGAGACGGATAATCATCCGTCTCTACACAACCCCAATATCACCCACGACATCGTCGCGAAATTATGGAATTTATGCAACGTCCTCAAGGATGATGGCGTGACCTATCATCAGTACGTTACCGAATTGACCTATTTGCTGTTTCTCAAAATGGCGAAGGAGACCGATACCGAGAGTCAGTTGCCGAAGGGCTATCGCTGGGATGATCTGGAGACGAAGAGCGCGCCCGAGCGGCTGGGATTTTATAAACTGTTGCTGATCCATTTGGGCGATAATGGTTCTTTGCTGACGCGCGAGATTTTCGCGAATGCCAGTTCGTTCATCAAGAAGCCGACCACGCTTTCGATTTTGGTGACGGAGATCGATAAACTGGATTGGTACAACGCCCGCAAGGAAGGCATGGGCGATCTATATGAAGGCTTGCTTGAAAAGAACGCCAACGAGAAGAAATCTGGCGCGGGGCAGTATTTCAC
>JACZJB010000022.1 GCA_014860805.1 Anaerolineales bacterium | reverse complement strand
ATCATACTCTGATATTCCAAATAAGCGGTCACCCCATTGATCCAATGCTGCACCCCATCCACTCGAATGGACGGCTCTTCGCAAGTGCTAAAAATACCGCCCGCATAATTCAAGATCATTTCATCACTGAGCTCAAAGCCGCAATCATTATCCGGTATCTGCCTCGCCTGCACAAATGTAATAAATGTATTGGTTTCCCGATCCAGCCATTGGTATTCTGCACCTGAAAGGTAAAAAGCCTGCGCAAGGGCAGAAAGCGCTTCTATTTTTGTAGCAGTGGAAATGCTGGTGTTGACCTTGTTCAAGGAGCGGACTTGTCCATCAATGACCGTTTCAGCAATTTTTACGGCATATTCTTTATCGGCTTTGTTGAACTTATCCAGCCGGGCGAACATGGCAAAAGCATAGCTGTGCCAATGGTCCTCTGTGACAGGCTGTGTGACCATAAAGTCATTTACTTCATGAGCCTGCTCAAGCCAGAATCGATTGCCTGTCATCTCATGCAATTCCAAAAGCGCATACAAACTTTCACCGGGAAAATCAGCGACAAAATAATCCGTATCCACTGCGCCCTTGAGGTGCGGGTCAAACGAGTGATAGAAACTGCCATCCGGCTTACGCATTGAAACGATAAAATAACCGAGATCCATGGCAGTTGTCAGCAGATTGCGGTCTTTAAGGATGAAACCGCCAGTAGCCTGCCAGCGCTTATAGATGGCATCCACTGTCAACGCCGCGCCGCCAAGCGGGCAGCCGCCATTGACATACAAGCAGGTCCCGGTGAAATTATCAGGGTCACTAAGCAGCATCTCAAGATAATGATCGAGTGCGCGATCCCCTGCTTCGCAATATTTTAAATCGCTGGAAACCCTGCATACTGTATAAAGTGATCCCGTTCCCGCCATTATACGGAGATATGAAGGCGTATAGGAACGCTCGCCTGTTATAAAATCCACCTGATAGGAAAGCTCGCCGTTCACCAATTGCTGGCGGACAAGGTAATCACCAGCAGCAATGACTGATTCCTTTAGCGGGCTGTCTTCAACTTGAATCGTTTCGGGGACAAGCGCCGGGGTAAATGTAGGTGTTGACGGAAGGTTTAATACAGGAGGTATGTCAACGATCGGTTGCGGCTGGGGACGATGCGTCGCAAAAAATATTGCACTTATTAAAACAAGCGTCGCCACAACAATAAGCACAATTTTTTTAGGCATGGAAGAGATTCATTTTCAAGGAATCTTCGCTTGTAAATCCAGCAGAGACAATTCCGTCAAGGATGAAACCGTTAAATCACCGGTAACTCCCATCTTTGCAGTCAATGGATTGGGAACCGCTATTGCAAAGATTCCCGCGCGGCGGGCGGCTTCCACTCCATTGAGCGAATCCTCGAAAACCACCGCCTCAGTATTCTGGACCTTGAGCATTTCCAACACCTTCAAATAGATATCCGGGTTGGGCTTTGTCCTGCCGGGCGCCACATCATCCTGACAAATAATATGTTTGAAATAATGAAAGATGCCGAGCCGTTTCACGTGCACATCCACCCACGAATGCGGTGAACTGGAACCGATGGCGACCGCCACGCCCTGCGAACGCGCTTGTTCAATAATGTTGACAACGCCGGGCATAATCTCGCTCGCCTGGATGAGCATGTCTGATTCTCTTCGGTAGCGAATGCGCATCGTGGCGGCATCCAGCCGTCCCTGTGAAAGATGCGAGAGATGTTCAGCGGCATCAAAATTCGAAATACCATATCCGCCGATCGTTTTTTCCCATTCATGCACCGGAAGTTCAAAACCGTTTTCACGATAAATGGACTGCCAAACCAAAACTTCGGGCGTCTCAGTATCGAGGATCAGCCCATCAAAATCAAAAATTAAAGCTTTTAGCATTTACGGAAACCGCCTTACAAATTCTGAGATTGCTTCCCAAATTTTTATGTCTTTAACATCGTCGGTGTTGATGACATCCAATACGTGAATGAGCGCCGCTTTCATGGCCACATATTCACGCTGGGCATCGGAAGCTGTGCCGAAAAAACGCGTATGATCCATCCAACCGTAAAGATTGCAGGAGACCGAAATATATCCTTTGCCGCGTTTGAAGGTGATGCGCGCACCGCCGGGATGTTCCTCATCGCGCATGATCAAGCCGCCCTCAGGGCTTATTTTTCCGATGCTGCGGCCATTATCATACGCGACCCATCTATTCATCGATGTCCATCCTGCTTATGCGCGAAGGCTGAACACCCACATTCGTGGGAACTGCGCGCGCTGCCTGTCCATTGGTTACCAAACGCGCAAGGTGTTTCACCATCACCGCCTGCCGCGCAGATGCCTTTGCCCCTAAATCTTCGAGGACCGGCTCCAGCCACGCTTGATAAGAACGTACATTTAAATACACAGCGCGTCCGCGGCGGTCTGGAAGATTCGACACAAGCGACAGGATTTTTTCACTGACATTTTGTTCATCGGGATGAATCAGGGGAGTCAACACAATGCCATACATGCCGGCTGTGACGTTTGCAAAACATTTCAATCCCTGGTGCACAAAACCGATCACACGATTCGGCGCAGGCTCAACGGGATGCAGCAACTGAGGTACGATCTGATAATGAAGGCTCTGCACCGCATGCAGATCAATGGACTGAATACGCTTCCATTCCCCGCCGTTCTCTGCTTCTGTTTTCTCCAGCAGACTCACATCCCAAACCCGCTGCCATGCGTAAACAGAGAAACCAGCCATCCGAAGCGCAGGAAACACATCGCTATTCTCCTCCACTTCCGCAATGACATGCATTGCCTGCCATTCCCCAGCCTGAAATGAAAGGTGCTCGATCAACGCTGGAAGTTGGGGGGCATGCAACTGGGAGGAAGGCGCGAGATACAGTAATTTTGCAAACGTATCGCCGCGCGTGTGAATCACGCCGCCCAGCAAAGCAGCCTCACCGCCGTTGGAAATTGCCGCATACAAATGCCGCGCCGGGTTGACATACGCCAGCAGCCCCATCGCGCCCAAAGGATGGCCACGCGTAAGGGCACGCGCGCTATCGAGGGTCAACACATCGTTGCGATAACGTGCAATGGTGGGGATGTCGAGCAGGTCAAGCGGGCGTATGGGCATATTGAAAATAGAAACCCTCGAGGTTTCTGCGATTAATCATAACCGCAATTAATTAAAAACCTGGGGTCTCATTATTAACTTGCAAGCGAAATAAAGTATTCGTGAAAACGAGTGTCGCCGGTCAGCTCAGGGTGGAAGGAAGTTGCCAGCAAATGTCCTTGCTGTGCAGCCACGATACGTCCATCCTCCAAAGCCGAAAGCACCTTTGCGTTTCCACTGACAGATTCAATGATCGGCGCGCGGATAAACACCGCATGATAGGGATGCTCCGTGCCGGTGGCTTTCATCAGTTCATCAATTTCGAGGTCTGTCTCGAAAGAGTCGATCTGCCGCCCAAACGCATTGCGCCGGACTTTGATATCCATTAATCCAAGCAGGGGCTGGTCGCGTCCAATATCCCGGGAAAGAAAAATAGCACCTGCACACGTTCCCCAAACTGCATGGATTTTTCCAAACTCACGTAATGGCTCCATTAATCCATACGCAACAGCCAGCTTGCCAATCGTTGTGGATTCGCCGCCAGGCATGATCAGCCCGTCTAATCCATCCAGATGTTTGGGTAAACGCACTTCCACTGTATCCACACCGATTTTTTTCAGCATGGAAATATGTTCTGCAAAATCGCCTTGTAAGGCTAAAACGCCTATTTTCATAAACCAACTTTCGGCTTTCAGCAGCCAGCGCAAGCAGGCTTGCTGCTATTCACCGACTGCTGAAAGTTAATTTATTTACCAGCCGCGTACTGCGAGCTTTTCACTTTCCGGCATTTGTGCGGCATTGCGTCCGACCATCGCCTCGCCAAGATTCTTACTCACTTCTGCGAGAATGGACGCGTCCTGATAATGCGTCACTGATTTGACAATAGCCGCCGCGCGCTTGGCAGGATCGCCGCTCTTGAAAATTCCAGAGCCAACGAAGACGCCATCTACGCCGAGCTGCATCATCAACGCCGCATCTGCTGGTGTCGCAACACCGCCCGCCGCAAAATTGACAACGGGCAAACGTCCCAGTTCTTTCACTTCCTTCACCAATTCATACGGCGCGCCGTTGTTCTTGGCGAAGGTCATCAACTCTTCATCATCCATAACCTGCAAATGTTTGATCGAACCGATCACACTGCGTGCATGGCGCACAGCTTCCACCACATCGCCCGTACCGGCTTCACCTTTCGTGCGGATCATTGCAGCGCCTTCCCCAATGCGGCGCAATGCCTCACCGATGTTACGGCATCCGCACACAAAAGGGACCTTAAAATTATGCTTCAAAATATGATGTTCTTCATCCGCAGGTGTAAGCACTTCGGATTCATCAATATAATCTACACCGATGGATTCCAAGATCTGCGCTTCCACAAAATGCCCAATGCGGCACTTTGCCATCACAGGGATGCTGACTGCATCAATGATCTTCAAGATCATATCGGGGTCAGACATGCGCGCCACGCCGCCGTCTGCGCGAATATCAGCAGGCACGCGTTCCAACGCCATCACCGCGCATGCACCGGCATCTTCCGCAATTTTGGCTTGCTCGGCATTCACCACATCCATGATGACGCCGCCTTTTAACATTTGAGCCAAACCTTTTTTCTCAGTCCATGTACCAGTTTTTGTTTCCATAATTATGCTCCTTGAATTAAATGCATATAAATTCTACCATGTGGACTATCTTTAAATCATAAGAAGACTGTAAGCAGATAACGCTTCTTCTTCTCCCTGAAAATTGATTCAACAAAAAAAACAGGGGGCACTCTGGGGCGGTTCTATCATCCCGAAAAACACTTGACAAAACCAGCTTAAATGCTACAATTTATACAATGATACAATTAGTACAATAAAGGAGCGCCTATGACAGATAAAAAGCAACCTCTCCAGCTTGACTTTCACTCCGGACTACCCATTTACACACAGATCGTGGAACAGATCCAAAGTCAATTGGCAAATGGGATTCTTAAACCCGGTGACCAGCTTCCAACTGTTCGAGCATTGGCGCAGGAGCTGCGCGTCAACTTCAACACCGTGGCGCGTGCTTATCGTATATTGGATGAAGCGCGTATCATCTCCACGCAGCAAGGACGCGGCACCTACATCACTGAAATTCCACCACCGGAGGTCAGTGAGAAGCTCAGGAATGAATCACTTGCTGCGCTTACACACAGATTCATCAGCGAGTCGTTCCGTCTGGGATTCTCAGAACGTGAAGTCAGCCAGATGGTGAGAGACAGTCTCAAGTCGTGGAAAGAAGCGAAAGACAGTGATGACGAATAATTATCAAACAGGAGAATGTAAAAATGAGACCAAAGTTATTTAATTCAAGGATCAAAAAAGAAGAACAGCATATACCGCCGATCGCAGGGACGCTGTTTGCAGTGTTCCTTATTATCGCAATGTTGGGAGCCATATTTGGAGACGGCAAATATCCGGATGCAGTGCTTGGTGCGTGGGTTCTTGGCTGGACGGCCATTGGCACATATATGCTGTTTGCACTGAAGGTTGCCTCACAATGGCAAAAGGTGATCGTGCTGCGTTTCGGCAAGTTCATCGGGTTGAGGGGACCCGGCTTGTTCTGGATCGTCCCGATTGTGGATAATGCGGCTACCTGGATCGATCATCGCGTGATGGTTACTCCATTTGCTGCGCAGAAAACGTTGACAAAAGATACCGTGCCAGTGGATGTGGATGCTGTGCTGTTCTGGGTCGTGTGGGATGCGGAGAAAGCCGCGCTTGAAGTGGAAGATTACCGCGCCGCAGTGGACTGGGCTGCCCAAACCGCGCTACGCGACATCATCGGCAAGAAGATGCTGGCAGATATTCTCGTTGGACGCAGCGCGATTGACAAGGAACTTCAGGCTGTCATCGACGAGCGCACAACTCCCTGGGGTGTGACCGTGCAGTCTGTGGAAATTCGTGACATCGTCATCCCGCAGGATTTGGAAGATGCCATGTCCCGCCAGGCCCAGGCGGAGCGTGAACGTCAGGCGCGTGTGATCCTTGGAGAGTCTGAGAAGCAGATCGCGGCTTCATTCTCCGAGGCTTCGCAGGCATACATCAACAATCCTACGGCGTTGCACTTGCGCGCAATGAATATGCTGTTTGAAGGATTGAAAGAGAAAGGCGCGCTGGTGATTGTCCCATCTTCCGCAGTGGACACGATGAATCTCGGCGGCTTGAGTGGAATGGTCTCCCTTGCGCAAAACACCGTTCCAAAAGAAAAATGACTTATCGTTGTGAGGAAGTCAGATGGGCTAGCTCCTCACAAATTAAAAAAACAACGTTTCACGTGAAACGCTTTTAGAAAGGAAAAAGAATGACAACCAAAACCACTTCCATTATTGTATTGACCCTGATCGCCATTGCTTTGATCGCAGGCCTGGCGCTTTGGAATCAACTCCCTGAGCAAATGGCTTCCCACTGGAACGCAAACGATCAGGTGGACGGCACCATGCCCAAATTCTGGGGCGTATGGATGATGCCGCTCATCACACTGGGCATGTTCGCGCTGTTCCTGGTCGTCCCAAACATCGACCCGCTCAAGGCGAACATCGCGCAATTCCGCGAGACATTCAATGTTTTTATCGCGCTGATCGCGGCGTTCATGCTCTATGTCCACGCGCTGACATTAGTCTGGAGCCTGGGGTATCAGGATTTCAAAATGAGCGCAGCCATGCTGCCATTCATGGGCATCCTGTTCATTGCCATCGGCTTTCTGCTGCGAAAAGCAAAGCGCAACTTCTTCATCGGGATTCGGACTCCGTGGACTCTTTCCAGCGATACCGTCTGGGACAAAACGCATCAACTCGGCTCGGTCCTGTTCATGCTTTCAGGAGCTTTTGCCGTCCTGGGAGGATTCTTCGGCGGCATGACAGCCTTTTGGCTGATGTTCGTCCCGCTGATCGGGTCAACGATATTTCTGGTGATCTACTCTTATGTTGTGTATCGCCAGGAAACCCGTGCCTGAAATGAGCTGCATGACTCTCGCAGGTCATGCAGCTCTGTTTCACGTGAAACAGAAAGGAGTTTGATATGAACAACGAAGAGATCCAAAAATGGGAATACCGTGTGCAAACCATCGGCAGTATGTTTGGGACGAAAGACGAAAACATCGAAGCCACACTAAATGAATGGGGCGATGAAGGCTGGGAGGTTACACATGTATACACGCCCGAAGGGAGCGGGAAAGTAACCATCGTGGCAAAACGCCCGCTGACACGCGAGACCATTCGGCGGCGTTCCATGCCGCAGTACAATTTTTCTGGAGGAAAGACTTAATGCTTGAAATTCTGCTCGCTATTAACTCGTTGGGCATGCTCCTTTTGCCCCTGATCGCCGCGTTCTATTTCTCTCGAAAGTTGAAACTATCGTGGAAACTTTTCCTAGCCGGCGCACTGACCTTTATCGCATCACAGGTTCTGCACATTCCGTTGGTGCTGGCATTAAATACATCTCTTCAATCATTGAACATTGTCATATCCGCCATTGTGCTTGGGCTGCTCGCAGGACTCTTTGAAGAAACAGCTCGCTACATCCTATACAAATTCATCCTCAAGAAAACAAGAACATGGGATGAAGGCGTTTATGTCGGCATCGGACATGGCGGAGTCGAAGCCATTCTGCTTGGCGCGATCACGCTGTTGACTTTTGTAAACATGCTTGCATATCGCAACATGGACTTGTCCACCGTGCCGAGCATTCCAGCCGAACAAGTTGAACTGGCGACGCAGCAAGTTAAAGAATACTGGTCAACACCTGCACACATGGCAATCCTTGGGCTGGTTGAACGCATCTTTGCCATGACGCTGCATGTGGCTCTGTCTGTGATGGTGCTGTATGGGCTTGTCACTAAAAATCAGGTATGGTTCTGGCTGGCGGTTTTATGGCATACCATTGTGGACGCGCTGGCAGTTTATCTTGTCCAAAAAATTGACATGCTCGCGCTGGAAGGGATCGTTGGAATCTGCGCAGTGATCAGTCTATTCATCATATTTTGGATAAAACCAAAATTCGCAGAAGCACTGAATGTTCAGGAACAGAGTCGGCTCGAGGAAACGGGAGCAGGCACGAGCTAAAAAATGAGGCGTAAATAAATAGAACATTTGTTCTGGTTATTAATCAAATAAAATGGGCGACTCACCATCGCCCATTTTATTATTCCAATTGTGCCGGGGCTGCGCTGTTTGTCGTATCCTTTTCTTTCGATTTTTCTTCTTCTACAAGAAATGCCACTGCGCGGCTTTTATTTGCGTCCATGACCAAGTCCATGTGATGATATGCGCGATAGTCATTGACTGCGATCAAGCGGAGCGACGCAAGGACGCGGGGATTTTCGACCGAGATAAATTCTTCAAGATGGTTCGGTGTGGTGTAGAAAAAATCCCTGTTGAAAATGGTGTCTTTATCATCCAAAAAAACTGCAACGGGATAAATTTGCGCTTCCATCAAATCTTGAAAGAAGTGAGTTCCGAAAGACGGCTCGGGAGACGCGCCAATGGCTTCGCCCGCGAGTTCAACAAGCGAACGCGTGTTGTAAATATCACTGTATGAAACATGGACACCGAGATCAGGTGTGGATGTGCCCCAACGGCCGGGGCCCACAGCAATAAACGTATTGCCCTTCAGCGCCGCGTTGAGTTGTCCAATTGCTCTTTCGAGCTGGGTCCGCTCTACCTGAGAGGTAAGGCTGAAATATCCTTCGGATGGGACGAAGAGAATATAGCGGATGTTTTGGACTGCGCCATGGGGAACCATGCGTTGTGTTGAAAAAATAATATTTTCATTTTGCAAGTCAATTGGAAGCTGGACTTCATCAGCTTCCCGAATATGGCTTTGCGGGCGGCATTGAAGCAGCGTAATACGAACCTGCGGATGCTGTTCTTCGGGGTTTAGAATTTCAACGGTGAATTCCGTATCAACGGGAGAGTCGTAATGGGTTTCCAACAACTTCAGAGCCTGGCGAATGTTCGCAGCAAAAGAAGTGCGGGAGAGTAACCCATCAAACGTGATGACCATTTTTTCAGGATCAGCAATCCTTGAACGAATGGCGGCTAGATAACCATCTTCCTCAACCTGGGCAATATAACGGACCGGGTCATAATCTGCATGAATAATCTTTTGGACGGGGACGGTTGTGAAAATGTTCTCTTCAAGGTCGATCACATCCACGTTTTGTTGAGAATAACGCTTTGTGACGCGGACATCAGACGATGAATGCAGGCGCGGATGGCTGAGAGCGACAAGGCGCGGATAATCGTCCGCAACCATGTCCACGGCGCGGGTACCGAGTCCCCAAACAAGGCGCAGGAATCCATCCTCCTGTTTGATCTGCGGAGACCAACGGTACAGATTACGACTGAACGCAACACCCGCGCCATGCGGAAGAAAATACCGCCCCATTTTTTCACCTTCCACGAACTGGATGAGGATGCCGATGCGTTCGTCGTAATCAGCCAGGTCCTTCAGGTGACGATAAAGAAGCGCATCCGGATCCATGACGCTGGCGTAGATTCTCGAAATGGCATTTGTCAACGCTGACAGTTTTTCATCCCGCGTCCCCTGGTTTGGGAGAAAGATGCTTTCATATTTCCCAGCGAAGGAAGTGCCAAAGTTATCTTCGAGCAGGCTGGAGGAGCGGACAATAAGAGGCGTATTGCCAGCTTCGGCGAGAATCTCTTCCAGCTGTTCAATGATCTCGGAAGAGAATTGTCCTTTTAGAAATTCCGCATACAGCAACGGAAAATCCTCCCGCATCTGTTCTTCGGTTTTGTATTTTTGATCGTTCCAATGCACCAAACCATTGAAGGTCAGGAAGTTGTAAAACACATCCGAGCCAAGATAATAGGAGACGGGAATTCTGAAGTTCTCGCGAATTTCCGCGGGAGCAGTTTCTTTGAGAATGCGCAGCGCCAGCAACATCCCGGCCGCCTTGCCGCCGATCTTTCCGCCGCCGATCCTGCGCCTGCGAATCTCCATCAAGTCTTCCACTGTAAACCAGTGGCGCGCCATCTTGATGTATTTCAATTGGTCGCTGACCAGAGTGCGGATGAGCACGACAATAATCTCTTGCAGGCGCGCCTGATATTTTTCACGTTCCTTCGGCGGCATGGACTCGATAATCTCCGCCTGTTCAAAAAGTAAATCCTGCGGAGCCAACTCTGGATTGAACCAGATAAAATCGGAATCCATACTGCCGCGTTCGGTCAACGTCTGGCGAACGATATGCTCAAATTCCTGATAAGGCAGATTGTAGGCAAAATAGAAATCAGTCAACGAGTCCCGCACACGAGCAAGACGGGTAGCCCAAACATCAGCCTTCTCTTCCGTATACGGATTGTGCAATCCCTCGCGCTCCTGCGATTCAATGGCTTTGAGACGCGCTTCCTCATCGAAATTTTCCTTTGTGATAATGCCGCGTGCGAACAACGCCTTCCGCATTTGATGGCGGATGCGCGTGCTGAGAATGGGATATTGGCTGAGCGCAAGCAATATCTTGATTACATTGTCCATCGAAATGCTGGGAAACGTCATGGGAACACCTATTTTTTGTTAAACCGAAAGGTCCTAAAGACCCCTGGTTTTCTTAATGATAACAAAAATCCGCCAGGCAAATTGCGCTGGCGGATTCATCTTTCATACCTGAGTTATCCCAAATGCATCGGCATGATGACGTGCAGGAAGTTGTCATCACCGACTGGGCGGATTACACCCGGCGCATTCGCAGCGGAGGTTTCCAGTGCTACATTCGGAGTCCGGATAACCTCCAACGCCTCGCGCAGGAATTTGACATTGAACGCGATCAGCACACTGCCGCCATCCACTGTGGCTTCGACGATGGTCTCGTTCTTGCCGGTTTCCTCGGAGGTCGCTGAGATTTCCACTTCACTTGGCTGCATCTCGCCTTTGGATTCTTTGATGTCCAAACGCGCCACATTGGAGCCTTCACGCGCAAAGATCTCTGCCTGCTTGCAAGCCTTGAGGAGGGTGGCGGTTGAAACTAGTGTGCGCGATTTGTAGTTGCGCGGAATAATTTGCTGATAATCGGGGAAGGTCCCATCGATTAACTGCGAAACGACTTCCACATCCTTCACGCGGAAGAGAACCTGTCCGCGATTTTTCGGGACAACCATATAAATGGGTTCTTCGCCATCACTGGCGACACGCGCCAATTCGTTCAACGCACGCGCCGGAATGATGACATTGATCGGCTGGGAAACAGGGTTTGAGAGCTGTGCCTTGCGGACGGAAAGACGGAAACCATCCGCCGCCGCCATCGTCACTTTATCTTTTTCCACATGCATCAACACGCCCATCAACACCGGGCGGGCTTCGTCTGTTGAAGAAGCGAAGGCAACCTGATGGATCATCTCCTTGAAATCAGCCACGTTTAACTGGATAGCGCTGTCCATTTCAGGCGTGGGGAGCGGCGGAAATTCCTGAGCATCGATGCACTTGATATCGTTATTCGATGCGCCGCCTTTTACATGCAGGCTCTGTGTTTTCACATCGAGGGTCAACTGCACCTGATCGCTCGGCATGGCGCTCACAAGGTCAGAGAATGTGCGAGAAGGAACGGTGGTTGAACCTTCTTCGTCAATGCGCGCAGCGATCCAGCAAGTAATGCCCAATTCAAGATTGGTTGCAGAGAGCCGCAAGCGGCCTTCATCGGTTGCGATCAAAATATTCGATAAAACGGGAAGTGTGCTGCGCGGTGACACAGCGCGTGAAACAACGCTCAAACCGCGTGCAAGATTTTCTTGAAGGACAGTTACTTTCATGGGTGTTCGCCCTCGGTTTCTTTTGATTAATTTTCAAAAGTATATCATTAACCTGCGCGTCATTGCGAGGGCTGCCGCCCAAAGACAAGGACGGCAGCTCGCAACTACATTAAAACCCTGTCACCATCGAAACACCAAATGCCAGCAGCACAAACACTAACTGACACGCAAACAACGCCGCGAACACGTAAGCGATATATGTCCACACAGGAGTTGTTCTGATCGCGGACTGCGGGCGGATATCCTGCCCTTCAGCCAGCGCCTTCGCGGAATCAGCGGCCTGCCCAAAATCATTTAACCACCAAACGCCCGCCGCCTCATCTGGGATGATGAGCTTGCTCCCGCCAAAGGACTGAATCCACGCCCCAACATTTCCCTGCGGACTCACGGCCAGCGACCCAGGCAAAATGACGGCATTCGCCTTCACATCGGCTGGGACGCCATCTTTGACGTTCAACACCGTCAACGGGACTTTCGGCGCGCGCTTGGCAAAGACGGCTTTCACAGCTTCTGCAAATTTCCCGTCGGTGTTATCCAATACAAGGAGTTGGAACCCTTCCTGTTTGGCTTCCAGCGCATCGGTGCGGGCAGATCCATCCTTCCGCAAAGCGGAAAGGTGATATTGCAACAACACGCCAAACAGGATCAATACCTGCAAACTATTGAGTGTGGACTTTGTAAAATTCGCGACATCTCCACCAAGCAGGGAATTGATGAGCGTAAAGATCAAAGTCCCTGCCGAAACCATTCCACCGATCACAGAGGCGAAGAGCACAACATATAAATCTGTCTTGCGGATGACCGAACGGCGGGCATGATCACCGCGGTCTCCTTCTTCCAGCGCCTGCGCCTGCATCGGGCGCCACGTCATCAGCCAAAGGGGGAGTCCTACCGCAAGAGATGCCAATGCACTGGAGAGCGGGGAGGCAATGCCGCTAACGCTAAGATATCCTTTGGAGACAGCCAGATCAATGATGACAGACAATAAGGATGCAATCGCGAAGAATGTTGCCGCCAAGCCAAGAATGGAAAGAATGTAAAAATACAATCTCTGCTTGCCTGCGCGGCGCGGCGCGTTTTCGTCAAAGTCAAATTGCTGGTTGAGCCATTTGCCATAGTATGCCCAAATTATCCCGAACGGCAATCCAATAGAAATGGGACCTCCAATATCCTGCAGGAATTCGACAAAACTCCTGCCATCGCCAAAGATATGCATCAGGAGCATATAGAGCAGATTGCCGCCCGCCGTCAACACGATGATCACACCGCTCAGGGAGAGCAGATAGAGAATGCCAAGGCGTAGATAAGATTCTCTCTCAGCAGAATCAGGCAAAACGTCCTGCAAGATGCGCCAGGAGAAAAACCAAATCGGGGAGCCGATCAAAAGCAATGCAATCGCATTGACAATGATCTCGCGTCCAACTGCTCCGAGCACATTTTCGGGGGAGAATGTGAAGGCATAGTCCAGGGCTTGTTGCGCGCCAAAGACCACCATGAGCAGTCCGTAGAGCATCCAGATGAAACGGTATAGGCGGCGGATCTCTGCAAAGCTTTCAGTTTCAGGAAGCGTGCGCCATTCTTCTTTGAGGATATTCCAGAAGTAGGCGGCGAGAAGCAGGTTGATGACAATGGCGATCAGGTTATCGAGCCATGTTTGCGAACCGCCGACAATGGCGCGATACGTATATAAATTTGCCGCAGAGAGAAAGGTGCGGTCGATCAACGCGAGCAGGTTTTGCACGGCGGGAATCAATGTGCCGAGCAAAATTCCATAAAGAAAAACCGCGCGGACGCCTGCCGTTTTTTCCTCATCATCTTTTGCGGAAACGCGCTGCGCCCACAACCAGTGGATGAGAAAGATCGGCAAGCCTACGAGAATAAGGGATAACGCCTGCGCCAGTGTGGATGAACCATCCACAATTTTGTTGGTGTTGAAGATGGAGCGCAGCAGGGTGATGATTCCCCACAGCACCACTTCAACGCTGATGGCGGCTACAGCATAAAAGTAAAGTCGTCGGATAGTTTTCATGGTTTCACCTTTCGCCATTACGAGGATGTTTTAAACTGACAGAACAATCTCGCTTCAGAGGTTATTCCGCCGCAACAAAGCAACTCGTAATGACCTGATGCTACGGTTTGTACGGTTCCTGATACCAGTTGTAATCCCAGAAATTATAGGGCATGGAATTCAATTTCCAGTCACCGTTCTGTCGCACCAACAAGGCGCGGTCTTCGCTGGCGTAGCGAGTGGAGAATGGGTCAGTATTGGAATAATAG
>JACZJB010000257.1 GCA_014860805.1 Anaerolineales bacterium | reverse complement strand
GTTTACTATATATGTTGATCGAAACTTATCTCTGTTAACCGAATCTCGGACTTCATTTATGAGTGTAAGCCATTCTGTAAGACTCAAGATTCTTTGAGGTTGCAGTTCGACAATTAGGATACAAGGGGATGGATATGGTTTTTGGTTTTTCTTTTCTAAAGCCTTTTTTACTAATTCAATTGCGTTTTTAACTGGATGGTCAATATCTTGTACAACTGGTTTGCTTTGAATAATATCTGTGCCCGATTTTTTATTTTTAACCCGTCGAATATTATCACCGCCGAACACATAACCATATCGGGCTAAAGACTCTCTCCTTAAGTGTTCTGTGTATTCTTCTTCGGCTATTGTAACTTCTACAAAGTAACTACTTTCGAGGAAACCTTGCTTGACTTCATTTCCGCTAATCTTAATGATTGCGTCATAGTTTTGGCTTTCTGGAAAATACCGACACCTAATTTTTCGTCCAGGTCTTTCAAAGTGTTTCAAAAATACAGTCAATGGGAGAATTTCATCTACAAATTTTTTAGTTCCATCTCCTTTGCGAAGGAAATAATCATCGTCATTTATCCTATCAAGTTCGCGATAGGCTCTTTGTACGAAGATTGGAACGCTGAGGAAATTAATGAAATTATTTAACTTTGACATGATATGCAAGGAACTGCCCAACGGTTTGCGCCACCGTCCCCGTTAGGGGATACCTGCGCTGGGGCGGGGACGGCGAAGCCGTCCAACTGGAAAAATGCTAAGGCGTAGGAAACTGCCTGAGATTTTCGCCAGAATCCCCAGCGTCAGGCAGTTCGCCCCGCGCAGCGAAGCGGAGACGGGGTGCACGCCTTGTTGGGTGGCGCTTCAAGGATTGCCTTGCTTTTTCATTTCACGCGTGACAATATTCAATGACCAATATTCTACTGTGGACTGACCATCTTGGCTAAGTTTCGGGTTTGTATTGCTAAGTAACACATGTCGGTCATCCAACCATCGAACAGGATATAGTTCTCTTTCCTGCGTTAGACCTGAAACCAATATTTCTTGTTTGCCTGTTACCAAATCAACCAAGCCTATTGAATTAATAAAATAGTCATCGAATTCTATATTTTCAAATAGTGGAAGGATAATCTTATCTCCATTTGGCGACATTACAGAATAAAAAATATCAATTGCTTCCGAAAATCCTATTGTGAATTCTTTAGTTTTCCAAGTTGCTAGATCAAGAACTGCAAAATCATAAAATTGCCCTTGCGGTGGCGTAAAAGTAATGTAACGGTCATCATCTGATATTACAAAATCGAAAATGTAACCTGTATTAGAACCTGTATTGAGAATTTCTATGTGCTCTCCAGTTTCCAAATTCAGGCGAATAAGAAGCACAAACCTTCGACCTTTCCAGCAACAACCTGAGAATCTTTGCCCGACGACGGCATATAGGAATTTCCCATCTTGTGACCAATGATACGGGATAATACTATCGAGATGGTAATATGAGCCTAACTCTTTATAATCGCTGAGATAAATTTTCCAATTTTTTGAACCATCTATGCTACTTGCTTGGAGCGGCGACTCCTCAGTTCCGTTTTCCCAAAAACAATTAGCTGCAATCCATTTGCCATTTGGCGATATTTCAGGTGCGTAAATTTCTTTAGCACCAAGACAAAAATTTACTAATGCTTCAGCAGTGGTATGGGCTACTTGAAGTGTGGCATATGATGCTGGCGGAGTTGGATAAATTAGTGTTGCTGTTGAAGTAATTGTGGGTATATCTGTTGTAATAGGTAAAACAGTTAGAGTAGTTTGATTCTTAACACCAAGAGAAGTCTGAGTAACATTTGCTGTGTTACAAGACAAAAGAAATGCGCCAAGTAGTGTTATGAGAACAGAGATTTTTGAATATTTTTTCATGGCGATAGCCACCCAACGGTTTGCGTTACCTGCGCTGGGGTGGGGGACGGCGAAGCCGTCCAACTGGAAAAATGCTGAGGTGTAGAAAACTGCTTGAGATTTTCGCCAGAATCCCCAGCGTCAGGTGCATATCATCCCAGTTCTATCGGGACGCTATGTTGGGCGCTTTCTGGGTTTAAGATTTTTAGCCGCTTCCTTATTGCTTACATAAGGAACAGAGACTATTTCTAGTAGCCTTGCTCCGATAGAGATAAGGGAGTAAATAACATTATCGTTTACATCGAATGCTTCTCCGTGCGCGACTCTATTCCGTACTGCAATAAAATCCTCTAGTGCTGGAGAAAATTCTTGAGGCAATATTCCCTGATTTGTTGCTAAACGAGATAATTCTCGAAGAGAGTAGACCTTTTCAATATTTATTTTTGCTTCGATTAGCCGAAGCTTCAACTGCTTTTCAATCCTCGAAGATAAAAGGAGAAGAGTTGCGCGAGGGTCTTTGTTTATATTCTCTAAAATTGATTCGACTTCTAAAGACGCTTTATTTATTGCTTCGGGGTCTTTTGTCTCCCGTTTTTGTGATGCAGCTTCTTTAGCCTTGTCAACTTCATCGCTTAGTTTATCGATTTCATCTTTCAATTCAATCTCTGTGTCACCAATTTTTACACGTTTGATATATGGAGTAAACGCTTTAAGATCTGGAAGCAAGAATGCAAGAGTTGCAATTACAACAACCAGACTGTTGTCGTGTCAACTTGGACAGTAGGGTAAATATATCGAGCGACAATTAACGCTACACAAAATGTTACGACAATCCAACGTTTCCACATGGAATTCGACTCCGATTTGCTTTGCTTCTTTTTACTCATGGTTTCTCAATTAGCGCCTAACGGTTTGCGCCACCGTCCCCGTTAGGGGATACCTGCGCTGGGGCAGGGACGGCGAAGCCGTCCAGCCAGAAAAATGCTGAGGCGTAGGAAACTGCCTGAGATGTGCGCAGATCGGGCGAGCGAGCCTCCAGCGAGCATCGCCCAGAGCAAGCGCATTGGCGCTTGCCATCCCCAGCGTCAGGTGCATATCATCCCAGTTCTATCGGGACGCTTTGTTGGGCGTTTAAATATTTATCGCATAAATTTTCTCTCTAGGAAAAAGCAAAGAGAATTTAGCCGCATTTGTATTTCTCTTTTCAATAACATATTCATCAACGGCTCTAAAAACAAGGCGATTAATTGAGGGCGCGCCTTAAAAAAATATATATAAGTGGTATGGGACTTGCTCGGACTGATGGGGATATGTTGAATAGTAGCGGCAAACTTCTCAAAAAAAGGGGGGCGATTTATGAGTTGAATGGCTGCTACTCGTCCTGGATCATATCGAATATATTCTGTTTCCAGTGCCAAGTATAGACTTCGCCATGTACCAACACATACAGAACGAACACCAACATCGGCGGATTTTGCACCGTCTAGCAATTGTGCTTTGCTCAACATTGTATCCCATTCCAAGCGACAATCATAATTATGAATTGTTTCAAATACTGCCGTGCAGGGAGCGTTGATTTCTACAGAAATAGTTTCTCTTGGCATTTTAAGAACTCTTTTTTTCTGTGTTTATTTTAATTCCATATAATAAATTTTTTTGAAATAGCAGTAAGATAATTCTAACGGGAATATAAAGCAATTTTCCAATTATTCCATCAAGTTCATATAGATTTGACAAATATAGGACAACACCATCTGTTTCAATTTCAGGGATTATGTCATACGTGCCTGTTCTCATTTGAAATGGTCCGTTGGATAAATCAAGCAAGTATGCTACTCGGAACCCCGCACTTGCTTCAAACGTGAAAGTGCATTGTTCGTATGGCTTCCACTTGATAATTTTTTGTGAAAACGAATTTCCGTTAGAAAAATATGCAATTCTAGTACCCCCAATCCCGTACATATTAATCTTTGCCTTAAGAGGTTTGGGGATTCCTAACAGGAAAAAATAAGTGGGATGTTTAAATGTTTCAATATTAATTTCTATAATATTACGCCAAACCGACTCGCTTGAAGCCTTGATGTGTATTGAACTTTTAATTTCGTATTGTTTGTTGTTAAGGAAGTGCATATTATCTCGATAATTTCTTTGTTGCAAACGCCCAACGGTTTGCGCCACCGTCCCCGTTAGGGGATACCTGCGCTGGGGCGGGGACGGCGAAGCCGTCCAGCCAGAAAAATGATAAGGCGTAGGAAACTGCTTGAGGTTGCCGCAGATCGGGCGAGTGAGCTTCCAGCGAACATCGCCCAGAGCAAGCGCATTGGCGCTTGCCATCCCCAGCGTCAGGTGCATATCATCCCAGTTCTATCGGGACGCTTTGTTGGGCGGCTACTCTCAATCACTTCTCTGTCGGAAAAACAATAGCCTGTTTTATCTCGTAATTATTCATTTTTGATTCTCGCACTGGCTATCCAGTCCATGCCTGTAACCTCATGTTGTCCAAGCACCAAACTCAACTGCGCAGCATGTTCCTGAACATGTCGCATACAGTAGAGTTGAAGCTCCAAGAAACTAGGTTCCATCCACTCGAATACGCAACGTTGTTGTGCTCTCTCATCTGTTAGTGCTTCAATTGTTGATTGGCACTTCTTGCGGCAGGCGTCCAGATACGCAAGGATCTCATTCTTTGTATAGGGTTGTTCTGGCAGCGCGCCAACGATAAAAGGAGATGGTGGTGTAAAACCTTCCTTGGTGCCATTTAGAAACAGGTCTAGCCAGCGTAGTGTGTGGTAAGCAATAAACCAGAACTGACCATACCGTTCATCGTCTGAATCCTTATACACTACTACAGTCCAGAGATGATCAGGGCATAAATTTATCGTGTCAGCTAGCATATCGATAGCTGCCCCAAATTGATTCCAAGTGCTCGCTCTCCAGTCAACCTGCATCTTGTACCTCCAAAAATAGATTATGTATATTCAACAAAACAATCGATCTTCCCATCGATATGTGATATTGTGAGCCGCCCAACGGTTTGCGCCACCGTCCCCGTTAGGGGATACCTGCGCTGGGGCGGGGACGGCGAAGCCGTCCAACCAGAAAAATGATAAGGCGTAGAAAACTGCTTGAGATGTGCGCAGATCGGGCGAGCGAGCCTCAAGCGAGCATCGCCCAGAGCAAGCGCGTTGGCGCTTGCCATCCCACCCGTCAGGTGCATATCATCCCAGTTCTATCGGGACGCTTTGTTAGCCCGCTCTTAGTTGATTAAGATTCTCCAAAATAATAACGCACAAACTCTATTACTGTACACAATCATTTCCTTCACCAGTGATTAAGCCTAACTGCGTTACTCTCTCAAAGATTTTCTCTCGAAGGTCAGGTGAAGGTAGTGTAGAAGTTTGGTCTCCATCTATGAACTCTATAATCGTAAAATTGACACCTTGAGCAGCCCAAGTAAAATAACGATTCTTGCGCGTATAAGAATTTAATATTTTACCATTTTCGCCATTTTCCTCTACGAGGTAACTACTCTCGTCGCTACTTGCAATATAGCCATGGAAACACTCAAAGCCTAATTGATTTCCACCAAGTCGAAAACTTATGTAGATTGTATTTTTATTCTCTCCATTTGTATTTGTGCATTCGAATTGTGCTTCTCTGGCATCTACTACAACAATTGACGACCACTCGTATTCTTGGCAAGGAAAATCGGCTGATATTTTCATTAGGATATCTCCCAGCCGTGCACTCTCAGCAGATGGTGTTAACATTGCAGGATTTAGAGGAGGTGTTGGCGGGAATAGATTCTCTGTTGGTGAAAAGGTGGGAGTATTTATGTTTGTCGGGCGCATTAACGGCGAAGGGGCAGGGGTGTTAATATCTACTGGGCTCACGGGAGTGCATGCTATCACCACGAGCGCCAATAGCAGGAGTGCAAATCGTGTTGTTGAAATTTGCATGAGGTTAAAGAAATCTTTCATCTGGTATGCACAGAATTTGACGGGCGGGCTAACGGTTTGCGGCATCGTCCCCGAAGGGGATCCTGCGCTGGGGCGGGGACGGCGAAGCCGTCCAGCCAGAAAAATGCTAAGGCGTGTAAAACTGCTTGGGATGTGCGCACGCCGCCCACAAGGGCGGCAGTCCCCAGAGTCAGGTGCATATCATCCCAGTTCTATCGGGACGCTTTGTTGGGCGGTGTGGTAGGAGAGAGCGCTTCTCTGGTTCCCATTATCTTGCATCAAGGTGAGACTTCATCGAGGAACGCAAACATTATGCTATTGAATTGCTCAGGTCTTTGAAGCGGCGCAAAATGACTCACGCCCTCTAGGATAACTAACTGAGCGTTTGGAATGTTTAGAGCGAGATATTCGGCATGTTCTTGTTTGATGAATTCATCATGTTCACTCTGTACGATCTTAACTGGCACGCTGATCTGAGCCAGGTCGTTCACCGAATAATTAGGTTGTGTTCTTTGCATGAGACCAACAGCATTAGAAAACTCCTCGAATTTATCTGGCGTGGATGATAGTTCTGCGTAATCCTTCATGTGTCGAGCAATGCAACGTCCGATGATAGGGGTAAATTCGAATTCCTTTGTGCCACTTGGATCCATGTTGCAAGCAAAGAAGAATACGCCTGCAACACGTGCAGGGGTTTGTGACGCGAAGATCAAGGCTATACATGCGCCATCGCTCCAGCCCATAAAAACTGCCTTTTCAAGATTCAAGGCATCCATCACAGTTGATACATCTGTTGCCATCAACTCATAGGTATATGGTCGTGTGTCGCGCGTGCTTCGTCCATGACCACGGCTGTCTATCAAAATGGCACGATAACCTTTACTGACTAGCGCTGGGACTTGATAACCCCAATTGCCGCTATGTCCGAGTCCACCATGCAGCAGGATTACGGGTGAACCAGACCCATATGTTGCGTACCAGATGCGAGCGCCATTACTTTCAATGTAACCTTCATCATTTGCCACTGGCAAAGGCGTGGCACCGTTGGCTTCAAATTTGCTGAGGTCGTCATCGTAGGTTTCTATTTTCAATCTCCTTATAGTCTACCGCCCAACGGTTTGCGTTACCTGCGCTGG
>JACZJB010000256.1 GCA_014860805.1 Anaerolineales bacterium | reverse complement strand
TCAAAGATGGGTTCGTTGGGAATGTGCTCATCCTATAGTGATCCTATAATCATCCTATAGTCATCCTATAGTGATCCTATAGTCATCCTATAATCATCCTATATGCTTGCCTTGAACCTCCTGTTCTCATCCCCTGCCAGCATCCCCTTGCACGTACCGCCGAGCATTGCCCCGCTCACAAGGTCTTTTTCGTGCAGAATGTGGATGAACCCAATATCGTTAACTCCCTTTGCCTCTGGCCCTCTGATGTTTGCAGTATATCCATCTTTAATTTCAACGCAAGCCTTCTCATGTTTTCAATCTCCTAGCACACTTTTCCCGCAACCTGACATTCTTCACTTGACGAAAATTTTCCCTATAACGAATCTGCCCTTTCCTGACATCGTGCCCGTAGGGTAGCGGAGCCGCGCTCTTCGCGGCGCAGTCGAAGGACGGTTATCCCTCTTTTCCCACCAACCACTTTCCACCTTCCACCTTCGACCTTCAACTCTCTTTCCTCTTTCTTCTTTTCCCACCAACCACTTTCCACTTTCAACTTTCAACCTTCAACCTGCAACCTGTAACCTTCAACATTCTCTTCTGATACAATCGCCCCCATGCCCACCCTCACCATCATCGGCGGCGGACTCGCAGGCACAGAAGCCGCCTGGCAAGCCGCCCAACACGGACTGCAAGTCAAGCTATACGAAATGCGCCCTACTAATCCTGCGGATGCCAACCCGACGGGCGCCCACCTCAGCGGCGACCTCGCCGAACTGGTCTGTTCCAACTCCCTCGGCTCCAACCTGCCCGACCGCGCCTCTGGCGTCCTCAAAGCGGAACTGCGTACCCTGGGCTCCATGCTGCTCGAATGCGCCGAAGCCTCTGCCCTGCCCGCAGGCGCCGCCCTCGCCGTAGACCGCGAGTCCTTTGCACACATGGCAACCGAACGCATAGCCGCGCATCCCAATATCGAAGTCATCCGCGCCGAGATGAAAGCCATCCCCGACTCTCCTGTCATCGTTGCCAGCGGACCGCTCACTTCCGAAAGCCTCTCCCAGTCCATAGCCTCTCTCAGCGGTGAAGAGCATCTCTTCTTCTTCGATGCCATTGCCCCCATCGTCCATGCCGAGAGCATCAACATGGATGTTGCCTTCCGCGCCTCCCGCTACGACAAGGGCGATCAGGACGAAGGCGACTATATCAACTGTCCCTTCACCAAAGAGGAATACTACGCCTTCGTGGATGCGCTTCAAACTGCCGAACGGATTGAGCTGCGTTCCTTTGAAGACGCCATCAAAGCAGGCGTCAAAGCGGGTCAGTTCTTTGAAGGCTGCCTGCCCGTCGAAGTGATTGCCGAACGCGGTATAGACTCTCTCGCCTTCGGTCCCATGCGCCCCGTCGGTCTGCGTGACCCGCGCACAGGCAGGCGTCCCTATGCCGTTGTGCAGCTGCGGCAGGATAATCTCGCGGGCAGTCTCTACAACCTCGTCGGCTTCCAGACCAATCTCAAGTTCCCCGAACAGCGCCGCGTCCTGCGTATGATTCCAGGTCTCGAACATGCCGAGTTCGAGCGCTACGGGCAGATGCACCGCAACACCTTCATTGCATCGCCCAAACTCCTGCGCCCCACCCTCCAGCACATCACCCGTGACGACCTCTTCTTCGCAGGTCAGATCACAGGCGTGGAAGGCTACATGGGCAACATTGCCACGGGTCTGCTGGCGGGTCTCAACGCCGCGCGCCTGCTCACGGGTCAACCCCTCCTCAGCCTGCCCAATGAAACCATGCTCGGCGCCCTCTGCCATTACGTCACCCATGCCAGCCTGAAAGACTTCCAACCCATGAAAGCCAACTTCGGCATCCTCCCGCCGCTTGAGTTGGAGAACAAGAAGATCGGCAAACGCGAACGCGGTCAACTCTACGCCGCCCGCGCCGCCAGCGCCCTCAATAACTTTCTAACACCGCTGGTCGAGTAGTTCCAAGCGACAGCGAGGAACGTATTGAGACCACCAACCGTCAACCACCCACTACCAACTGACACATGTCCAAACGCGCCGTCACCCTCTACCTCTCCTTCATCTTCGCTCTACTGGCTTTGGTTGCAGGCTGGTACATCGCCTCCTTCCTCAACCGTGAACCTGATTCGGTTTCCTTCGACCCCTCCCGCGCCTATGCAGACGTGAGCACCCAGGTTGCCTTCGGGCCGCGCACGCCCGGGTCAACAGGCCATGCTAAAATCCGCGAATGGATGCGCGCCGAGTTACAGTCTACGGGCTGGCAGGTCGAAGTCCATCAGAGCGAACGCATGGGGCATCCCATCTATAACATCATCGCCAAACGGGATGCCGAACCGCCGCAGGTCATCCTCGGCGCTCACTACGATACCCGCTTCTTCGCAGACAATGACCCCGATATAAACAAACAGACGGAGCCTGTCCCTGGCGCAAATGACGGCGCCTCGGGCGTCGCTGTCTTACTCGAACTCGCCCGCTCCCTGCCAGATGATACCGTCCCTGTTTGGCTGGTCTTCTTCGACGCGGAAGACAACGGACGCATCGAAGGCTGGGACTGGATCCTCGGCTCGCGTGCCTTCGCGGAAGAAATACAGGTGACACCACGCGCTGTGGTCATCGTGGATATGATCGGCGACGCCGACTTGAATATCTATCTGGAGAAGAATTCAAATATCGCCATCCGCACCGAGATATGGAACACCGCCGCATCTCTCGGGTATGATGATGTCTTTATTCCTCAAGAGAAATATTCCATGCTCGACGATCACACTCCCTTCCTCGAAAAGAACATCCCCGCCGTGGATATCATCGACTTCGATTATCCCTACTGGCACACCACGCAGGACACACCCGATAAAGTCTCTGCCGAAAGTCTCGGCATAGTCGGCAGCACGCTTTGGCATTGGCTTACAGACATGTCACACCTGCCCCACCGCAGGTGAGGGTTGCGAGTCTTCGAGAAGCAATCTCCAAATCACATCATGTCATTGCGAGGGCGCTAGCCCGAAGCAATCTCAAGACGCGAGGAGGCTGCTTCGGAGAAAAGCGTTCCTCGCAGCGACATAAATACCATAGCCAAAACACTAAACTCGGCGTACACTTAAGAGAATGACGGTCCAAACCTCACTGCAAAAACTTCGCGCACCCTGGGTGGAATGCATCTCTCGCGAACTGGCGAGCGGTGAAGGCGTTCGTGCGGGCTTCTCCGAACAGCTCGTCCGCTTTTACGACCTGCTCGAACAGACCATCATGACAGGCGATACCGCCTGGCTCGATCCCATCCTCTACGACTGGGGCCGCTCTCCCACTGAAACCAATCTCGAAGAAGGCGACTACAACGTCTCCTTCATTGTCAACCGCATGATCGCGCTCACCATCAAGACCGCGCGCGATACCCTCAAACAAAAAGAAGCGCTCGAATTGATCGCCGCCGTCATCCCCATCCTCACCCACAGCCTCAGCGTCGTCGTCCGCTACGAAATGGAAACCCGCGTCGCGCACATCTCCAACGAACTCGGCAAGACCCAGAAGAAGCTCCAGCAGTTGGACCGCAACAAATCCAATTTCATCTCCGTTGCCGCGCATGAATTGAAGACCCCGCTCACCCTCATCGAAGGCTACACCTCCATGATGGTGGATATCGCCCAAAGTTCACAGCTCCCGCAGATGAACAATTATCTCAACGGCGTCGAAACAGGCATCTACCGCCTGCGCCACATCATCGATGATATGATCGACGTCTCGTTGATCGATAACAACCTGCTCACGCTCAACTTCCAACCCGTGTGGGTCAGCAACATGTTCAACCTGCTCTCCAACGAAATGAAGAAGATCGTGGAGGAACGCAACCAGACCCTGACCATCAACTCCTTTGAAGGCAGCGAGATCATGATCTATGCGGACTCGGAACGCCTGTATCAAGCTCTGCATAACGTGGTTGCCAACGCCATCAAATTCACTCCCGATAAAGGCGCGATCACCATTAACGGACGTCTGCTGCCGGGCTTCGTGGAGATCGTCGTCGCGGATACGGGCATCGGCATCTCCCCCGAAAACCAGGCCACCATCTTTGAAAAGTTCGAGCAGCTTGGCAAAGCCGACCTGCACTCGAGCGGCAAGACCAAATTCAAAGGCGGCGGACCTGGTCTCGGGCTACCCATCACCCGCGGCATTATCGAAGCGCACGGCGGCACGATCTGGGTCGAGTCCGAAGGCTATGACGAAGTAAAATTGAATGGCTCCACCTTTCACATTCTCCTGCCTACGCGCACCGAGCCGACCGACCCGAGCATGACCAAATACTTTGGTCAATTTGAAGTAGATAACAAAGAACCAGAAACGGACCCCAGTGGCAAAGAAGATACCCCAACCAACCAATCCGCCGCGTGAACGCGCCTTCCTCGTCGGCGCGGAGATCCACGGCAAAAAACAGATCCTCTCTCTCGAAGACTCACTTGCTGAACTGGCCCTGCTCGCAGATACCGCAGGTGTTGACGTTGTGGGTGAACTCACCCAAAAACTGCATACCCCCAACCTGTCAACCTACATTGGGCCTGGCAAGGTGGAGGAGCTAAAGGCTCTCGCCGAAGAGACGCTCTGCGAAGTGGTCATCTTCGATGATGAACTCTCCCCGCGCCACCAGCGCGAGCTGGAAAAAGCGCTCGGCAAGACCATCCGCGTCATTGACCGTACCGCGCTCATCCTCGATATCTTTGCCCAGCACGCCCACACCAAAGAAGGCATGCTGCAAGTGGAGTTAGCCCAATACGAATACAACCTCCCGCGTCTCACCCGCGCCTGGACGCATCTCGAGCGTCAGGCAGGCGGCGGAGGCGGACGCTCAGGTTCCTCGGGCGGCGTTGGGCTGCGCGGTCCCGGCGAAACCCAGCTTGAAGTAGACCGTCGTTCCATCCGCACCCGCATCTCTCACATCAAGAGCGAGCTGGAAAAAGTGGAAGCGCATCGGCTGCGCTACCGCGCACAGCGCAAACGCTCGCGCATCCCCACGGTTGCGCTGGTTGGTTACACCAATGCGGGTAAATCCACTCTGCTCAATCGTCTCGCCAAGGCGGATGTATACGCCGCAGACCAACTCTTCGCCACTCTCGATCCCACCACGCGCCGTGTCCAACTCCCCGGGGATGAATTAGCCCTCATCACCGATACGGTCGGCTTCATTCAAAAGCTGCCCACCGCTCTCATCGCCGCCTTCCACGCCACGCTGGAAGAGATCGCCGAAGCCGACCTGCTCCTGCACGTTGTGGATATTTCCCATCCCAACGCGCTCGGTCAATTCCAGGCGGTGCAGGAAACGCTGGATGAAATTGACGCGAGTCACATCCCCATGATCACCGCATTGAACAAGTCGGATCTGCTGAAGAACCCGGAAAACGCGCGTGAGATCCTCAAGGAGTTCCCAAAATCGATCTCCATCTCCGCCATGACGGGCATCGGCATCCCTGACCTGCTGCACCTGATGCGCGAGGAACTGTTCGAAGCCTACTCCCCCATTCATGTCCGCCTGCCGTACAAACAAGGCGCGCTGATCTCTCTGTTCCACGAACTTGGACAGGTGGAGCGCGTGGAACATGAACGCGGCGGCGTGGTTATGCATGGACGCATCCCCGGCAGGCTGCTCGCCCAGTTCTCACCCTGGCATGCAAAAGCCAATCACACCCCGCAAGAGATGGAAGAAACTGGCATGGAGGAAGCATGATCTCAAAATTACTGGACCGCATGTCTGAATATCTGGCGCATCGCAAAGGCTTGCTGCCCATCATCGGCATGATCCTCGTGGTCGTCAATCTGGCAGTACAGTTCATCTTCCCGAACAGTCCGCTGGCGCTCAGCAACATCTTTCTGCACTTTGGTCTGCTCATCGCCATCTTCGGGATCATGCTTTCGCGGGCGCTCTAATTCCGTAGATCGTTCCGCAGCGCTCTCTGCTCATGGCTTCCACCATTGTCGGCAAAACATTCCTAAACCAATATCACGTTGAAGAGTTTGTAGCACACACACCGCTGGGCGAACTGTACCGCGCCACGGACGAGCGCAGCCACAAGCCGCTCAGGCTCACCCTGCTCCCCAAATCCCTCAGCGACAACATCGAAGCATTAAAGGCATTAGAAGCTGAATCGAAAAAGCTGCATGCCATTTCACATCCAAACCTCATTAAGCTGTTGGGGCTCTACCAAACTCCCACACTTGCTTTTTTGCTGGAGGAATGGGTGGACGGCCCATCCCTGCAAACCATTCTGGAAAACGCGCCAGTCGGGGTGGATGAAGCGCTTGTCTACGCCAGGGCATTATGCAGCGCGCTTGAGGCACTGCACAAACAAGGATATTTACATCTCAACCTCGCGCCTGAATTGATCCGCATCGACAAAAAAGGGGAGATACTGCTCGGCGGCATTGCGTTTGCACAGGCAGTAAACAAGCCGCATCATCAGTATTCAATTAAATATCCGCAGTTATACTGTTCCCCGGAACAAATTCAAAACCATCATCTCACCAGCGCGGCAGACATCTACGCACTTTCTGTCATGCTCTACGAACTGGTCACAGGCGCATGGGTCAACGGAAAACGCGCGCCAAAAACCAGCGAAGCAATTGCCAGGGCACACCTTGAGATCATCCCGCCTGCACCGATCACACTTAACAAACAGATCCCCGATCATTTTTCACGCATGATTCTGTGGGCGCTTCGCAAGAAACCCGAAGACCGCTTGAAGAACACGACCGAGCTGCTTTCATCCCTTGCGCTTGCTGTTCGTGTTTCCGTGGATTCAGTTCCGCTTCGCATCTCCCCGACAGTTGCTCCTGTTACATCTGCAGTTCTTGCCGAATGGCAGTTCCTGCCGCCGCCAAAGCCGAATATTCTCACAGCCGATACCCCGCCTCTGGAAGATCGCCTGGCAAATGTTGCAGCGCCCAAAAAGAAGAGATCGAACATCGGCATAGTGCCGCTTTTCGTCCTTATTTTGATCGCCGGCTTTCTATCTCTATTTTGGTTCGTACGCCCCGTAGAAATACCCATCGCCACGCCGGTACAATTTACTCCCTTCGCCTCTGACTATACTCCCCCGCCCACCTTCACACCACAGCCCAAACCTACCGATCCACATGGCGGACGCATCGCCTTCACCTGCACCCGCGGCGACTACAACCAACTCTGTATGATCAACCGCGATGGAAGCGGACTCACTCAATTAACCGACATGAATGCCAGCAATTATTATCCCGTCTTTACCCCAGAAGGAAGTTCGCTCCTCTTTTCGTCGAATCGCAATGGGGCATTCGACCTGTACCGCTTGGTATTCAGCGAGAAGCAGATAATTCAGGTCACACAGAATATCGGTAATGTTGTTTCGCCCGACTACTCTCCCGATGGGCGCAGGATTGTCTTTGTGAATCGCGTCGGCGAGGGACCAGCGTCCATTTGGATGGTGAACGCAGACGGGTTAAATCCGCGGCTGGTTTATACGGGCGCAAATAATATTGTAGCTGTGGCATGGTCTCCAAACGGTGAAAGGATTGCATATGCCATGTCCATGGGAATTCCGCAGGAATACGAGATCTTCACCATGAACACGGAGGGCAGAGACCATGTCCGCATTTCACAGGGACTGCAAGGGATTGGCGGCAGCATAGACTGGTCACCCGATGGAAACTCCTTATTGATCTACGCGGGCGCATTTGGCGACAAGGATATTTTCAAACTGGACGCCATATCGGGCACCGCAACCCAACTCACCGCCGGAGGAAACAATGCGGGCGCATCCTATTCGCCGGATGGGCTATATATCGTCTTCAATTCCCTGCGAAACGACGACCAGGCAGACTTGTATATCATGCGCGCAGACGGGACAAACCAGGTCCAACTGACCAATCACCCCGAACCAGACTGGGGTCCGCAGTGGGTGCAATAGTTTCCAGCCAATGATCCCGCCGAATGGCTGGGACCAATTTACAGAAGGGAGCCGAGGCGTTTCGTCATTCTTAAAACGGTCATAACATTTTTGATGTCAGACGGGGTGTGCAAGTTATTTTATGAATTGCATGGGGCGATAGAATAACAAATCATTAACAAAAAAAGTACATTTCGCATGACTTAAAACCTTTACATGCAGGACATTTAATGTATTATTGAAACACCAATGGCGTTTTTCGCGGCTCGTCCACCGCGGGAGGCGCTGTTAATCTTTAATCCACAAAACGAAAGGTAGTTATATGAATGTCCAAGCAGCCAAGTTCCTATCTGTCTTCTAAATTGGAAGGTCGCCTGAAAGCCGACAAAAGCGGAAACAGCATTTTCGCCATCGAACCCATTAAAAAGGGCGAGTTGATTGCTGTTTTCGGCGGCGTTGTATATGAATGGGAGACCTTTATCCACCTACCCGAACGTGAGCGCATGTTGTGCATCCAGGTTGAAGATCGTCATTTCCTGGTGCCGCGCCCGATTGGCGAAGGAGATTATGTCAATCACTCGTGCAACCCGAACGCAGGTCTTTCGGGCCAGATTGGACTCGTTGCTATGCGAGACATCCAAATCGGCGAGGAAGTATGTTTCGATTATGCCATGTGCGATACGATGCCCTACGATGAATTTGACTGCTTGTGCGGCGCATCCACCTGCCGCGGCAAGGTGGGCGGAAACGACTGGCAACGTGCAGAATTACAGAAGCGCTACGCAGGGTTCTTT
>JACZJB010000255.1 GCA_014860805.1 Anaerolineales bacterium | reverse complement strand
GGATCAAGATCCGTCCGCTTTGCAAAGGCAGGATTCCGACCAGGGCTTTAAACAAAGTGGATTTGCCGGCGCCGTTGGGTCCTACTACAGCCACGCGCGCACCGTGCGGAACCTGGAAGCTCAAGTCACGCATAACAACTTTTTCGCCATATCCAATACTGGCGTTTTCAATTTCAAGGCGATGGGGGGTATGTGTCATTTTGATTTACGATTTATGGTTTTTGAATTGCAGCAAAACGTCGGCTTTCTACTTCTACGACGTGTTAATTTATCTTCTATCTTACTTCAAAGCATTCACGATTTGTGTCACATTATGCTTCATCATATCAATATAGGTTGGCGCGGGATCGCCATCAGTCAGAGACTCAAGATACAGGGTATCCACCACCTTCACGCCCGTTTCAGATGCAATTTGATTCGCAAGATCTGAATTTTCCACTTCGCCAAGAAAGATGGCTGGCGCGCCTGATGACTTGATGGCTTCCACAGCGGCGACAATTTCCTTTGCCGATGCACTCGCTTCAGAACTGAAACTCGGCAAAATCGTATCCACAACCTTAAATCCGTAGCGTTCCGCAAAATATCCCATCGCCTCATGGTTGGTCACCAGCAGCCGGCGTTCGGCAGGAATCATATTCACCTCTTCGATGATCCATGCATCCAGGTCTTTGAGGCGGATAATATAAGCATCCGCATTGGCTCGGTATATTTCCGCGCCATCGGCATCAACTTGAATCAATCCATCGCGGATGTTTTCCACATATTTGATGACAAGGTTTGGGTCAAGCCACATGTGCGGATCTCCCGCCTCATGTTCGTGACCTGTGCCTGATTCAGCTTCATCGGCATGTCCACCCGCTGGATGAGGTTCCAGTCCAGCCGTCGCTTCAATGATAATTCTCTCGCCGCCCGCGTTTTCAAGCAACGGTTCAATGAAATGTTCATACTCCACGCCATTCAGAATCAACAGATCGCTTTCAGCGATCTTCGTCACATCTGACGGGGCGGCTTGATAGGCGTGTGGGTCTGCTCCGATGGGGAGCAGGGAATCCACTGGCAGGCGGTCGCCCGCTACATGTTGAGCGATGTCCGCCAGGATGGAGGTGGAGGCAAGCACTCTCACAGCACTGTCACTGTTTTGAGGGGCAGACCCGCAGCCCGTTAAGAAAAGAGCCGCGAGGGTCAACGTCACAATAATGGTATTGATAATCTTTTTCATTTAGAACTCCTATTTTAATCCCCCACCTATCGATGAGGGATTGATATTAAGCCTGCTGGTTACTGAGGCAATTTTTACACAGGCCGAATAGTTGCAGCCAGTGATCTTGTATTTGATAACCTGTCTTTTTCGCAATCGACTTTGTCAGCGATTCGAGATCGTCGCCCTCAAAGAAGGCCACCTGCCCGCATTTTTTACAAAGCAAAAGATGCTGATGACCATGCCCGGCGGAAATAAAAGCCTGGCAGCCCATTGGCTGGTGCACGCGTTGAATGAGATGCAACTCTTCAAGTTTCTCGAGCGTGCGATAGACCGTGACCAGGCCCAATGCGCGATATCTCTTGCGGCTCATATCATACACTTTCACCGGGGTGAGGGCACGAGTGGATTTCTCTATGGTCTCCACCACAGCCCGCCGCGCGCCGGTGATACGGTAGCCATTCTCATGTAACTGGGTGAGCCAAAATTCAGCAGACATAATCACTCTTTTCGGTAATGAAAATCATTATCAATAAGTGTAAACAAAAACTAACAGAGAGTCAAGGGTTGCTACTTCCACACCCACTGCGGATTGAAACCTTTTATTTTAAGATCTGTGATTTCACCGGAGTTGATCTCGATCACTTGCAGGCGGGATTCGAATGGAAATGCATCCAACTGATAAAGATCGTACAGCAGGTACTGTCCATCCGGCGACCAGTTCAAACTGGCGTGCAGCGCATCCGGCACAGTGGTGACGGCACGCGCATCGCTGCCATCTGCACGCATCAGCCAGATCTGGTCACCGCGCGGAACAGAAAGGTTGCGCCGCACAACAGCAATGGGCTCGCCCGTTGGAGACCATGACGCAAGAATATTCTCTACACTGTCGTTTGGATTTAAATTCACAAGAGTTTTTAATTCAAGGTCATACAAAAATAACTGGGTTACAAATTGCTCATGTTTGATAACCACATCCCGCAGCAAGATGGACTGTCCGTCCGGAGACCATATCGCCGCAGCGCCAAGAATATTTTCGATCACTCGGCTTTCTCCATCTTCGAGATGGTACAAGCGGATGCCTTGCGGTGAAGAATAGCTCAGCCATTCACCGTTTGGAGACCAGCGCGGGTTCCCGCCAGGGACTTGCGATTCCTGGAACACGGGCAGGTTCTCTCCTGTGTTAATGTTGATCCACCACAAAGTGGGCAGCCCGCTCGAATCCCCATTCAAACTCAAATGTTCATAAATCACACGGCTGCTGTCGGGCGACCAAATCAAACCCGAACAAACCGCATCCCTGCAACCCGATAGTTTTTTATTTTCCATGCTGGCAAGGTCAATCAGCCAAACTTCATTTTCATATTCATCTGTCTGGGAAATATACATAACACGGGTCTGGTCGGGAGAGACCGCGTATTCAATCACATTCTGCGTCATCAGGGAAATGACTCGAGGCGTATTCTTTTCATAATTTGTGAGAAATAATTGTTTGACTCTGTTCTCATCTTCAGCCAGATATAAAATCCTCGCCTCCTTTACCGACCGTTGAACTGGGAGGACAGTATTGAAATTATCCTTCGCCCGCACATATGCTCCCCAAGTCAAACCAAAACCAAGCATCAGCACGATCGCAGCGCTGACAATCGGCATGACTGGCGCGAGTCTATCGAGGAAACTGACTCGGTCAAACAGGCGGCGGCTGTTCACCATCAGCAAGCCAATGACGATCAATACTACCGCCAACCCGAGACTGAACGAAACGATCAACGCCAAGCCAAGCAAAATGCGGTTAATGGCAATCGCCACAAGTAAAATCGCAATTGCATCCGGACAGGGGACGAGTCCGCCGCTAATGCCAAGGGCAATGAGCGAACGCCAGGTGATGCTTTCTGGCACATCGTGTGCGTGCATTTTCCCATCGCCGTGATGATGTAAATTTCCAGATGGCTTTTTGATCTTTATTCCGCCAGTGACTTTTTTACCCGCGGGCGAAGAAGGAACAAGAGAAATCTTTCTCGGTTGTTTATCCTGCACGGGATTCAGCGATGTACGCCAGGATATAAATCGCTGCCAGAGCAAATAAAATCCCAGCCCAACGATGAGCAAACCTGAGAGGATTTCAAGCAGGGGAATGATCGTGGTTGGGAGAATATATTGCGAAGCCGCAAGTGTGATAATACCCAGAAGAAATACGGAACCCGTATGCGTCAACGTGACGATGGTGCCAAGAGCTACAGCATGCAAAGTCGTCCCGCGCGAACCGACAAGATATGCAGCAACGACTGTTTTGCCGTGTCCGGGTGTCAGCGCATGAAGAGCGCCCAGTGCAAGCGCAATGACAAGCGCAAACAAATAGAATGAAAGAGAAAATTCCTTCTGGCGGACGAGGTCCAGAAGAATTTCCTGGGGAGTCCGTTCCGCCAGTTCAGGGACAACCTGCTCGGCAGTTTCAGTGACAACATCCTTTTGCTGTCCAAAAGGCAGGGCGGGAGTGCCGCTGTCCCACGCAGTCAGCAATGTTGATTCATCCGCGATCAGGCTGCGGTCTTGAATAATGTCAATGGCAAGGATATGACTTTTCTGGGCAGGAAAAAGGAATGCCAGATTTCCGCTTGCGTTGAGGTAAAACCAATTGATGGATTTTTGCGTCTCCATTCCGTTCTCAAGCACCAATTGACTGATGTTGTCCGTACCCTGCGGCCAGCCGGCAGATAAATGAAAGGTGATGAATTCTTCACCAGCCTGAAAACTCCGCAAGTCTTTGGGGAGCTGCACGGAATCTATCAGCAGAGGCAAAGGCTTGTCGTCGAGAGTGGCAGTGAGCAGGGCGGCACGAGCGCTGCCCCAGGCTTGCGCTTCGTCTTCACTGAGAGTCCCATTCTGGTCTGAATCCATTTGATTCCATAGGAAATTCGTCAACAGCGGACCGGGCTTTACGGTCCATTCGACTTGCAATCCCATTTTGGAGATCGCAAGATTGATGGTATGAGCGTAAACATCCGCAGGGTGCGCTTTTGCCCTTGTGGATGTCGCCGAGATTAAGATAAGAACAATGAGGAGGATAAAATTTTTTTTCGGAAATTTCATGGAAGCCAATGCGGCATTAAACCGGGAGCGAGAATGACAGGTTCGTTTAAACCCTGCCTCCACAAGCCGATCTCGGGATTGAACGCACCGCTTAATTTAAATCGTTGAAAGATAAGAGAATTCCCCCAGGGATCCCATTGTGGAGAGTTATAGCTGTACTCTTCCTGATTTGCGATGACAATGCCTTCAAGCAAGGCGGGGTCGAACAGCCACAGGATTTGCATGGGTTGCTCTTCGCTAATGCGGAAACCTAAAACAGCCCGCTCCTCCACTGATGACCAAGCCAGGGAATAATATGCATGATCGAGGTCATCATTCTCACCCAATAAGGTCTGAGATTTATTCAACAAAAGATCAGCAATGTATACCTGCGTACGCAGTCCATCTTCCATCTGCACAACATTGGTAAAAAGTATTTTGGTTGAGTCTGGTGACCAGGTAATAGGCCCGCCAGTATTGGATGGAAAAATATATTGCTTATTCTCTTTCAAGTCTAGCACGCGGATCTGGTCTGCAAGCCCATCGAAGGATGCGAGTTTATTCGAATCAGGCGACCAGGATGGGCCATAACCTATAATCTGTTCATCCTCGTATACAGGGCTGTTCGTCCCATTTTGCAAATTCAACACCCAAATACGCGGAGAACCAAATGGAAGGCCGGGAGAGATACCAGCAGCTTCACGTGAATAAGCTATCATTTTGCCGTTTGGAGAGATGGCAGTTCGGGTACATCGTTCGGGGCCGCAATCGAGCAGGATGGATACATCACTTCCATCGCGGGTAACTTTCCATAAATCAACACCACCCTGCTCGTTTATAACTGTAAAGACAATGAACTCACCGTCTGGGGAGGCATCAAATGCAATGATTTTGATATCCGCACTGGTAAGACGACGCGAAGGGCTGCCGTTCAGATCCAGCGCCCAAATACTGCTATCTTTCACATTGGGCGAAAGATAAACTATCAAAGGGTCGCGGACTTTAAACTCCCAAGTGTGAGCTTTTTTCAAGGCATGACCGTTGAGTGCCAAAACGTCCGGGCTGATGGTGAGCTTGTAGGATGTATCCAGGTCAAATGGTTTAATGGGAATAAATTGTACGGTACGCTCGTCAACCAATTCGAGATATCCATCCACGACAGGGTCCATCGAAACAACCGATGCCACTGCTTCAAAGTGCACGGGTTCCGAGAAGGTCAATGTGATAGTTTGCAAAGGGGATATCAAACCGTCTTGAGGCAGGTTTGTTGAGATACGGATCCCCGCCATAACTCCATACAGAATTACCAAACCAACAAGTACGGCTGTTAGAACAAGAACACTGCCGGCAACAGTATCCAGAGTAAGGCGCGTTTTCATGGAAACAGATATGGCTGGCTTGGAATAGGTGCGTCGATTACTGAATCTGCCACGATCAGTGGAGCAACTTTATCATTAAGCGTTATGGATTCAATTGTTCCTTTTACCAACACCCACGAATCCTGTTTAAGGTCCGAGGTTCCATGCCACTCTACAGGTATGGCAAGGGCAAAAGCATCCGCCGCACAGCAGGAAACCACAAAACGACTGACAAAAAATTGGTCTTCACCAAGGGACTCATCAAAATATACGAACCCAATAACGGATGCTTTCTGCCCAACGAACTGAGAGGTATTCTCCTCAAGGTTGAAAAGCTTGACCCAATCCAAAATATTACGTTTCTCAGAATCTGTTTCAAAGACCTGTACCGAGGAATCCGCGCTGACAAGCGGTGTATTGGTATTTAATCCCTTGGTTGAAAATGCAGATGAAGTCAGAGGGCGGGCGGGAATAAGAACCCCGATCAATAATGGCACAAGCATAAACCATAAATTTACAGGGGCAGGTGCATGATCATGATCGTGGTCATGTCCTGCCTCCAGTTCATGTTGACGCGAACGTTTGATCTCCGTAAAAACAACCTGCGCCAGCACCGCGAGAAAGATGATCCCGAAAATCGTCAGCGGAATAAAGCGGCTGTTGATGTACCAGGTTAACTGTCCATTTGCGGCTTTGAACGCAAAAAAGATACACAACCCCAACAACAACAATCCCTGGAAAGAACGATACATTCTCGTTTGCATACGTACCTCATGGGAACAAATAATTAAAGACCAGACCTGATAGCAGGCTCATCATGAACGGAATGGCAACGATATAAAACACAGAGCGTCTTTTGAAAACCTGCAAATACATTAACACACTTTTGATATCCACCATCGGTCCAAAGACAAGGAAGGAAAGCACCGACCCAAAACTGAATGTACCAACGAATCCAAGTGCAACGAACGCATCCACCGTGGAGCAGATCGAAAGTAAAACTGCCAGCCCTAGCATAACCAATACAGAAAGCACAGGCCCGCTGCCAATGGTCAACAACGCAGATTGGGAGATGAAAGTCTGAAGCGCTGCCGCCAGCACAGAACCAAAAACAAGATAACGGCCCATCTCAAAAAACTCATCTGCGGTAATCAACAAAGCTTCGCGGATTTTTCCGGGGAAAGAATTTTCGGACTCTGGGTTGGCATGGATGTGTTCGTTGGAAAGTGTCAAGGACGGGCGTAATACATTCCCCGCCTCTTTTTCGACCGAGAAAATGAGTCCTGTTACGATGGCAATCAACAAGCTAAGCCCGATTCGCCAGAACAGCATTTGTCCCCAGCCAAAGGCAGCCGCTGTACTCAAAATAACAATCGGGTTCAACACAGGCGCAGCGAGCAAAAAGGAGATGCCTGCCGAGAGTGGAAGTCCTTTATGGAAGAGCCTGCGTGTCAACGGCACGACTCCGCACTCGCAAACGGGAAAAATCATTCCCATAAATGCGCCGCTCACCGCTGCCGCAATTGGACGGCCTGAAATCCAGCGGCTCATCTGGTCACGATCAAGGAACACTTCTACAAGGCCGGAAGCAAGCGTCCCGAGTAAAAGATATGGAACTGCCTCAACAAAAATGCCGAGAAAGACCGTGGCAAAAACATTCAGACGATCCCACAACCAGGTAAAGAATCCTGCAGGGGTCATGCTGGATGCGACAATGATCAGAATGCCAAAGGCAATAAACAGTATTAAATTGCGAGGTAGACGTCTGGAAGAAGCAGCGGTTTGCACGGAATAATTATAACCATGAATAGCTTAAACCTCGTTAATAAAAAACCGACACCAATTTTTGGTGTCGGTTTTTTATTATCATTATTCTTGTTACTGCGGCGCGCCCTCAATGGGATAGCCTTTGGCATACCATTCTTTCAGGCCGCCTGTCATGCTGGTTGCGTTATACCCGGCCGCAAGTAAAATATCTCGTCCTTCTTGGCTGCGATTTCCTGAACGGCACACCACAAGTATCTCCTGATCCTTGGGTAATTCGTTGAGGCGGTTCTGTAATTGGTCCAATGGAATCAAGGTGGTGTTCGGCGCGTGGTACTCGTCCCATTCCTCCTGAGTGCGGACGTCCACCACGAACACGCCGCTTTGATACATTTCATAGGCTTTATCGACATTGACTTCACGCGCCAGGGTTGCCGTGGAATTGCCGCCAGCTGATGCGATCAAATAAACAATGAACGCAACGAACAAGACCATTGCCACTTGCACAGCAGGGCGGCGCAAAAAGGCGGAGAGACCGCTGCGGGTATTGAGACTGCTTCTCTTGACATTTTTTCTTCGAGACATACTGCCCTCACATTGCTTTGATTTTTCCCTTTTTCGACGCTGAGCCGTGAATTTTTCTTACCTTTGTGTAAAAAATAAATTACACACTAGAACGACTTCAAAGCAGTTTCAAGGTCAGTATGAATATCGAAAAAGAGCTTGAGTCCGACCATATCCAGCACCTGCTCCACCGCAGGCTGTGGATTGAGCAGTTTCACATGCGCGCGCATGGGTTCATCCTGTTCCCGATTGATTGCGCGGAAGGAAGGCCTGCCGCCATCCTTGGGCTGCACCGACTGCCCGGAAAATATCCTCACGATTGTATGCAATGACATCAACCCCGCGCTGCTGACATAAGGCACTTTGCCCAGGTCGATCAGCAAATCGCGCGCGCCTTCATCATAGGCTTCCTGCGCTTTGTTGATCACATCCGTGTAGGTGGACGCATCAATATCGCCCATCAATTGCATCACTGTCACAGGGACATTGCCTTGTTGTTTGGAAAAAGAAATTTGCATGGGTTCTCCTGTTCTATCGGACTATCTGAAATTGAATTCTTCAAAGTGGATGTTCCCTGCTGAAACACCCGCTTCCACAAACTTCTTTTCAAAAGCCTGTACCATCGGCAGCGGTCCACACATGTAGATGTGGTGTCCGCGAATGTCTCCGCCTGCATTCTTCACGATCTCATCCATCGTAAGGGAACCATGGACGGCGGAAAAACGGATGTAGGGTTTAAGGCGTGGGTGTTTCTTTATAATACTCTCGATTTCATCGACAAACACAGCTTCTTCAGGGTGTCGTACCGTGTAGTAAAAATCCACTTCGTGAGCCAGATCAGTAGTCAGGTCCCGAATGAACGAGAGAAACGGGGTGATGCCGATTCCGCCAGCGATCCAAATTTGTCTCGGGCCGCCAGTTTTGTAGTCAAACATCCCATACGCGCCTTCGATGATGGCTTCCGTGCCTTCCTTTAAATTCGCAAATAAATGACGGGTGAAATCGCCGCAGGCTTTGATGGTAAGCCGCAGCATATCCTCGTGCGGCGCGCTGGAAATGGTAAAGGGATGCGCCTCATCCAAGCCTTCGCCTGCGAAGCGCACAAATAAAAATTGCCCCGCCTTTTGCTTCTGGATGGGATTCTTTTTGGCGCGAAGCACCACCTCGGTCGTAGACTGGTTTGGACGGTTGACGGCTTCCACAATGTACGGCACATATTTTTTGAAAAAGCGGCCAAAAACTTCGGTATACAAATAGGAGCCAATGCCGAGAAATACGAAAATCTGATTCCAATTGATGGCGACCTTTGTAGTCGGCGCAGCCACGGTAATGGAATGCACATACCCAAGTATGAAAAACAAGCCGATATAGCGATGAAGTTTCTTCCAGCCTTCGTAGCTATTGCCGGTCAATCTGCCTAAAAATGGAATACGCGGCGCAAGCGTGGGAAGCACAATAGCAACGATCCCCAAAAAGGCAATGATTGCCAGATAGTTTCCGAGGTGCAAATTCATGATCGAGATAGGAACGGTCAGTAAATGCACGAACATCAGCAGGAATGCGCTTGTGGATGTGCGGCGGTGTGTCATGTACATCTTATCCAGCCCGCCGAAATAAGGCTCTGCCCATTTGGGTCGCGTGGAGAGGAATAACGAAAATGACATCAACACAATGACCGTTGAGCCCAGCGTCATACCCGCATAATAACGCGCGTAATTTTCCACGCCATCTTTTGCCGGCGGGAAGACGATCCAAACCAGAACCGTCAGAACAACAAGAAGCACGAACACCAGATTTCCCAGTCTCTGTTTCATTTTTATAAACCTCGTTGATAAGAATCAATAGCGATGCAGTTGAACTGCACCGCTATTGAGATGTCTCGCTTAAAAAGATGCAAGCGCTTTTTGTTTATCTGTGAAAATTTCAAAGAACTCCGAAAAACCAACCATATCCAAAACGCTGACCACTTGCGGAGCCGGGTTCAAGAGCTTAAGGTTCTTTTGCAGCCCGCCATCACGGCTGCGGTCCATGGATTTGAGCGCCGACCAGCCTTGTTCAGGGTCCGGCGCTTTTTCACCGCGCAGCAGCATCGAGATCGTGTGCAGGGATACCAGCCCGGCGCTGGAAATATAAGTCAGTTCGCTCATATCCAGCAAAATATTCTTTGCCCCGCCGCTGATTTCTTCCTGCGCCTTCATGATCAAGTCCTGATACGACTGACCATCCAACTGACCTGCGATCTGCAAAACAGTTACATTCCCCTGTTCTTGTGAAACAGTAATTTGCATGGGTAACTCCTCCTGTTGAGTGATGTCCAATTATAAACCCGCTTTGCGCTCCAGCCGCGCAAGGCGATGGTCGATCTCACCCAGCCAATGCTTGCGGATGTATGCGGGCAGGTCTGCTTTTTCAACCTCTTCCCGCGCCGACTTCGCCCACTTGATGGATGTCTTTGCATCGCGCAATTTATGTTCATAATGTTTTGCCAGCTCAATGTGAGCGTAGATATGACCCCTGCCCGCCGCATCCTCCCACAAACGCAGCGCGCGATCCATATCCCCGCGCTTCTTCTGCAGGATGGACAAGCGCTTCACCGCCACGCCGAAATCTGATTCTTCCAACCCAAGCTCAAGCCCGCGCTCGAAGAGACGGGCGGCCTCATCCCAATACCCAAGGTCTTCGAACAACTTTCCGAGCGCAATGAAATCCAACCCATGCTCCACACGCCCATTGTATGGGTCTGCCAGCAATTCACTGACGTGCCCCAGTAACGCCGCCATTGCCACCACATCCATGGCGTTGTGATAGAACACCCCGCCCAGGGGACGCGCATCCCCGGTGCGCAAATAATCAAAATACAACCACGGAATTTCATAACCCGGCACTTCATCCGAAGTGCGGGTAAAGCCAAGCACATGCTCTTCGAGATATTTCAACGCGCGCGAGGGCAGCCTGTCGCGCCACAAACGCCTTGCAAGAGGCAAAAGATCGAGATGGGCATAGCCTTTGAAAGGCACGGGGATGCGATGCAGGGAATAACGTGTGACAAGAAGCGGCGCATCAAAAGCCTTGCCGTTGAAAGTCACCAATCCTTCGCAAGGCGCAAGGAAGTTGATCAACGCTTCGAGCATTGCAGGTTCTTCAGACGGGTCACGCAGAAAGAATTGCCGCAAAACAAATCGATCATCCACAAAACGCGCTGCACCGACGAGAAAAGCATACGTGCCTGTGCCTCCAGATACGCCTGATGTTTCAGTATCCAAAAAAGCAAATTTGCTGATGGGTAAATCCGCAATGCGGGTATCGTTTGCCCATTGAGAGATCAATGAAAGCGGGAAATCAGAATAAGGAGATACATTCCCGTGGAAATAATCCCTGTCAAAGGCCTGCTCTGTGACGAAAGCCTCGCCGCGGGGCGTCGGGACAAATGTTCCAGCTACGACAGAGTCAATGGTATGGCTGACAGGTTACGACGGAGTCGGCACCGAACTGCCCGTCTTCACGCCAAGCGATTTTAATTTATCTGCAAGTGACGACATGGAGTCTATTTTATCCCCAAACATCTTTTTAAATAAAAAGCCCTAAAGGTTTTTACATCCTTTAGGGCTTTTCGTGCGAAAGGGAATTAAAAATTATTCGCATCCTTGTTGATTGGTTTTGCAATGACGAATAATCTTCCCCAGCTCAGGTTGCCTTCGTTTTCAATGCAGGTTTGCAGGGTCAGGTGATAGTCGCCGCGATAGACTTTGTTGAAAAGATCCAAAGCGCTGAGAGTCGTGTCTGAGGAGAGGTCTTTGAAATAGCTGTAAGGGCTTAGCGGGTCGGTGGCTTTGTATTGTTGAAAACCTTCGACAATAAACCCCTGGGTATGTCCATCGCCGTAGATGAGGACAATGGTGTCGCCCTGTTTCAGCTGCGAGAAAGCTGCGCCGGCAAGATGGTTATGTGCAAGCAGGCCAATATTCCCAACCTCGGTGGCAACGCTGAATTGAGTCACAACCGAATCGGTGCTGGATACAAAACCGGGATTTCCGTATGGTTGTTGGACAATGGGAAAAGCAATCAGGCCTTCCACATAAATGCCGCGCAAGGTGCCGGCATTCCCATCCTTAATGCTTTCAATAAATGAGGGTAGTGCGGGAACTGGAGCCGCCGCTTCCATTGCAAATGCCTGTGTTGGCAGGGAGAGTGCAATTGCGAGAACCAGCAAAAGGGCGGCTGAAAATGCCTGATGTTTAGTTTGTATAACTTGAATCCTGGATGCCATAAAAAACTCCTTGATCGGAGCATCCAGATTCTTTGCGCGTTTTTAGGGAGAGGGCTTGGAATCACGGAAGCTCGTCTTCGGTGACCTGGCGATCATGGCTGCGCGAGCGCGGCTGTAGACCCATGGTTTTGCGTCCCTGCCTTTCGACAGGTTTGCCGTTATCGGAACGAACTGCTATTAATGTTCAAAACAAAAAGGCCTGACTTAACAGCCAGGCCCGCAAAGGAAAACACAATGGATTATGTGGTCTTCGGCGGCCTGGCGATCATGGTTGTGTGTCCACAACGTTAGACCCGTGGCTTTGCGTCACCGTCTTTCGGCGGGTTTGCTATTATCGGTTCCGTTCTGAACAAACTATAGCACAGAGTCCCCGTTTTGCACTTTTCAATTTCGTTTTTTGCACTTTCATTTTCGTAATGAAGTTTTTTCCGTTATACTCGCGCCCATGCAAAAACAACTCATAGAAACAAACAATATCGAACTGCACGTATTGACCGATGAGCCTGAAAACAGGAACTCGGTCATTTTGTTAAGTGGGTTTCCGGGATTCCACCCTCGGCGAAAGCATGCTGCGAGCTCAAGACAAATAGAGTTTTCGGGGTAATGTATGCCAATCCTTGCCCTTATTCTTCTGTTCCTGTCTGCTTCCATGCATGCGTTATGGAATTTTCTACTTAAAAGCGCGGATGAAAAATATATCGCCATGGGATGGCAGGTGATATTGAGCGGGATATTCTCGCTTGTCTTTATTTTCTTCACAGGTTTACCCCCTAAAGAGATGTGGCTGTTTGCGGTCATCAGCATGATCCTCGAAGCGATCTACTTCATTTTGCTCTGCATCGCCTACAGCGACCACGATTTTTCACTTGTCTATCCGATCGCACGCGGGGCGGCTCCCGCCTTATTGGTGTTATGGGCTGCCATATTTTTACGCGAGCAATTGACCGTCGGCGGGTATATCGGCCTTGCCATGATCACAGGCGGCATGATCGTGATCGGCGCGACTACTCTTTTAAATAATAAAAGCGCAAAGCCGCATTTGAGAGGGATCCTCACAGCTTTGTCTGTGGCGTTGGTCATTTCCATTTACACCTTCATTGATGGGACAGCTGTTAAGAACGGTCCTGCCCTGCCGTATGGACTGTCCATGTTCGTGATGGTCCCATTTGTGACCACGCCGTATCTCACCCGAAAATACGGCTGGGACAATTTCCTGGATATGTGGAATAAAAAGCGTGGATATTTATTACTCGGCGGCGTGCTGGGGCTGGTGGCCTACATGCTGGCATTATTCGCTTACACCTTCGCGCCGCTCAGTTATTCAGGCGCCATCCGTGAGGTGAGTGCTGTAATCGGGGCTTTCCTCGGCTGGAGGTTTTTGAAGGAGGAGATGGGCGGAGTGCGTATGATCGGATCGGTGATTGTGTTTGCAGGGGTGATGGTGATCGCAGTATTCGGATAGGAGTACTTTATGGCTGACCAGATTTTCCCAGAACCGACAGTCGGTGTTTTTATTTTCAACCAGGCGGGCGAGATCCTGCTTTTGAAAAGCCACAAGTGGCCGGGCAAATACGTTGTTCCGGGCGGGCATGTTGAATTGGGCGAGCGGATCGAGGAAGCGGCTGTCCGTGAGGCAAAAGAGGAGACGGGATTGGATATTTACGATCTGCGTTTTGTGAATTTTCAGGAATTCATCTACGATCCTTCATTTTGGAAGAAGAAACATTTTATTTTCTTTGACTATGCCTGCAAAACCGACTCCCTTAAAGTGGAATTAAATGATGAAGCGCAGGAACATGTATGGGTTAAGCCCGAAGCGGCTCTTCATCTGCCGTTGGACACGTATACACGCACGTCTGTCGAGAAAATCATTGCAGGAAATTTGTCATAGTTTTCATTGTGTTTACAGTACTTTTAGCGGTTGCATCCTCCCTCGAAAGTGGGGTAAGATAGGAATGCCATGATACGAGGTTTGGCACTATATCTTGGGTGTTTTCAACTTAATCAGCCAGCCTGATGGGTACAAGTGTACCTGTCAGGCTTTTTTTATCTTAATTCAAGGAGTAAAAATGCAGACACCGTGGGAGTATCGGTACGCGCATCGCATGCAAAAAATGGGGAGTTCAGTAATCCGTGAGTTGTTGAAGTTCACCGAACAGCCTGACATCATCTCGTTTGCCGGCGGATTGCCGGCGCCTGAGGTTTTTCCTGTAAAAGAATTTCAGGAAGCCTGCAATCAGGTGTTGACCAATCAGGGTCCACAGGCTTTGCAATACGGTACAACGGAAGGATATTTGCCGCTGCGAGAAATGATCGCGCGCCACACAGGCCGCTACAGTGTGAAGATCACCATTGACAATATTATGATCACATCGGGTTCACAGCAGGCTTTGGACTTTCTCGGCAGGTTGTTCATCAATCGCGGCGACTACATCGTTGTCGAATCACCCACGTATCTCGGCGCGCTGCAAGCATGGAACGCGTACGGAGCGCAATATATTTCCGTACCGTCGGACGAAGACGGCATGATCATGGACAAGCTGGAAGAAGCGCTTCGTATCGGACCGAAGTTTATCTACGTGCTCCCGAATTTTCAGAACCCTTCAGGCGCTACCATGAGCCTGGAACGCCGCAAGCGCCTGATCCTCTTGGCAGACCAATATGGCGTTCCGATTGTCGAAGACGACCCGTACGGACAGTTGCGCTACGATGGCGAACACATCCCATCCGTTGTGTATCTGGACAGCCGCTATCGAAATGACGGGGAAGAAAACGGCGGCTATACCGGCAATGTCATTTATCTCAGTACTTTCTCGAAATTGCTCGCACCAGGTTTGCGCCTGGCGTGGGTGGTTGCGCCGCCCCAGGTCATCCGCAGACTGGTAATGACAAAACAAGCGGCAGACCTGCACACATCTTCTTTCAACCAGTGTGTGGCGCACGAAGTGGCAAAAGGCGGTTTTTTGGATGAGCATGTCAAAGTGATCCGCGCCACGTATAAGGAACGCCGCGATGTGATGCTCGAGATGATGGACGAGATGTTCCCGCCGGAAATGCGCTGGACAAAGCCGTTGGGCGGCATGTTCTTGTGGGGCATTATGCCTGAAGGCGTGGATGCGGCAGAAGTATTGAAAGAAGCGCTTGTCCGCAAAGTGGCATTCGTCCCGGGCGCGGCGTTTCACCCAAATGGCGGGGGAGCCAACACCATGAGGTTGAACTTTTCCTTCTCGTCACCGGACGTCATCCGGGAAGGCATCACACGGCTCGGCACAACTTTAAAAGAAATCCTGCACAAAAACGGCCATAAATAAGTATGTGAAGTGAATATGGCAATCCGCCCTTGAATCAACTTTCAAGGGCGGATTTGTTTAAAAACTGACAAGGTAATTCTTTTGCAGGTCATGTTATCCATACTAAATGGACTCAATAAAACTCAACTACGATCAAATTGCACATGAGTATAACCAGCGATACCCTGCCGCCCAAAAATGGGAACGCGGGCAGGCATTGCTTGAACTTGCGACAGGGATCAAAGCAAGGACCATATTAGAAGTGGGCAGCGGCACAGGCTATTGGCTTAACATGCTGCGCCAGGTGACTCCAAACCTGTATGGACTTGATTATTCAATGGGCATGATCCGACAAGCCCGGCGGCAGCCTGCCGCTCTGCATCTCTCTCGCGGCATAGGAACTCAACTTCCGTATCAAAGCGGGACCTTCGACCTGATCTACTGCGTGGATGCGATCCACCACTTTGGAGACCACCGCGCATTCATCCGGGAGGCATTCCGTTTGCTAAAACCGAACGGCGCGCTTGCCATCATTGGGCACGACCCGCACGCTGCGGATATTCCCAGCTGGTATATCTATGATTATTTCGACACGGTCTACGATACAGACCTGCGTCGTTACCCGGCGGGCACATCCCTGCTAAAGTGGATGGAAGGGGATGGCTTCAAAGATATCTCATCCCAAACCGTGGAGCAAATCAAGAACATTCACGTAGGCGCTGCCGTATTGAAAGACCCGTTCATCAAACATAATGCCACCTCACAACTAGCGCTTTTGAGCGAGGAAACCTATCAGAATGGACTGGAAAGAATCAACGAAGCGTTGACGGAAGCAAAAGAGAAGAATCAACAGATCGTTTTCCGTTCTGAAATTAACGTGAAGATGTTCCTCGGCTATAAAAAATAAATAGGCGAAATCCATACTAAAAATGCCTGACCATTGCAGTCAGGCATTTTTAGTATGGCGTGCTATACTCGCAGAAAACAACTTCCTATTGAGGCTGTGCCATGAAAAACTCGTTATTTGCATTTGCCATTATTTTTCTACTTTCTGCATGTGGAGCGCCGGGCACAACAGCGCCTACCTCGGCTCCACCGCCCGACGCCACGCCTCCTCCCAGCGAACTTATGGCAACACCGCTTTGCATTTCAAGCCAGCCAACCGAAGCGGACATCGACCGCGCACTTACCTACACAGAAGACTTGTTCAACGTAACAGAATGGGAACGAAGCTACACTGTCGCAGACGGGCGCGTGTCAGTGACCTGGTTCAATAGCGTTGATTCGGCGGTTGCCTATCTCGAGGCGTTGATCTTTCCCTGCACCTATGAAGAGATCGATCTGAATGACTTTTTTAACACCGAAAACTGGCAGGTCATCTTTGCCAATTATGAAAGTTATAAGCCTGTTGCCGAATGCAAAACCAATGACGGTCTGCGGCTGTATCAATTCACAGCCGTTGAACAGGGCTTTGAGTACAATATCAATTACTGGGCGGAGAACGATACGGATACCCGCGTCATTGGCATGATGATCGTTTTTCCCATCGAGTCCAAAGCGCTGATGGACGAATATTCAAAAAGCCTCTTCCCGGATTTAACCAGTTGTAAATAAACAGGCATGCTTGCGTTGAACGTGACTGTCATCATCATAAGGATACATCCATGACCTCCCGCTACGATATCCTCTTTCAGCCGATTCAGATCGGACCTGTAACTGCACCAAACCGCTTCTATCAAGTTCCACACTGTAACGGATTCGGCTATCGCATGCCATTGGGCATGGCTGCCATGCGCGGCATGAAAGCCGAGGGCGGCTGGGGTGTGGTCTGCACGGAAGAGACGGAGATCCATCACACCAGCGACCTCTCCCCATTTTTTGAAGGGCGCATCTGGAGTGACGACGATATCCCTGCGTGGCAATTAATGACGGATGCCGTTCACAAACATGGTGCATTGGCAGGGATCGAACTCACCTACAACAGCCATGACGCCTCCAATTTATATTCCCGCGCTTCCGCCTTCGGGCCCCGCTCGATGGGTGTGACAGGCGGAAGCGGCTATGAACCCGGTCAAACCCGCGCTGCTTCAAAAGATGATCTCAAACAAGTCCGTAAATGGCATCGGGCCGCTGCCATCCGTGCAAAGAAGGCGGGTTTCGACATCATCTATTGCTATGCGGCTCACAACATGACCCTGGCATTTCATCTTTTATCCAAAGACAACGACCGCGCCGACGAGTATGGCGGCTCTCTCGAAAACCGTACCCGCTTCCTGCGCGAATTGATCGAAGATACAAAAGAAGCAGTCGGCGATACGTGTGCGGTGGCTGTCCGCTTTGCCGTGGATGAACTCCTTGGCGCAGACGGAATGCAGCACGATGGTGAAGCCCGGGAGATCATCTCCATGCTGGCCGAACTCCCGGATCTGTGGGACGTGAACATCAGCGCATGGAAAAACGACTCGATCACCTCGCGTTTTGGTAAAGAGGGACATCAGGAAAAATATATTTCGTTTGTCAAAGGGCTCACCACCAAGCCCGTTGTCGGCGTGGGACGCTACACCTCCCCCGATTCAATGGTCTCTGCCATCGAGCGCGGGGTCATGGATCTCATCGGCGCGGCCCGTCCATCCATCGCCGACCCATTCCTTCCCAACAAAATAAAAGCAGGCAGGCACGAAGACATCCGCGAGTGTATCGGCTGCAACATCTGCGTCACAGGTGACACTCGCTTCGTACCCATTCGCTGCACACAGAATCCGACCATGGGCGAAGAATGGAGGCGTGAATGGCATCCCGAACTCATCGCGCCGAAAAAATCAGAAGACGAAATTCTCATCGTAGGCGCGGGACCCGCAGGTCTTGAAGCCGCGCGCGCCTTGGGTCAGCGCGGTTATCGCGTCATTCTCACCGATAAAAATCGTGAAGCAGGCGGATGCGTGGCGCTCGAGGCGCAGCTTCCCAACCTTAACGAATGGCGCCGCGTTGTCGATTGGCGTCTCACACAGATCAGCAAAATGGAAAATATTTTTTTCTACCCGTCCAGCCCGATGACCGCCAAAGATGCTCTCGAAGCAGGCGCGCCGCATATCATCCTCGCCACGGGCGCAACATGGCGGCGTGATGGCATCGGCCGCTATCTTTCGCGTCCCATCCCTGGGAATGCAAAAATTTTTACGCCTGATGATCTCATGAATGGAAAACTACCAAGCGGAAAAGTTTTGATCTACGATGACGACCATTACTACATGGGCGGCGTACTCGCCGAACTGCTCGCAGAGAACGGCTGTGAAGTTACCCTGGTGACACCCGCTCAAACCATTTCCGCGTGGACGGAATACACCCTTGAACAGGAACGCATCTACAAGCGGCTCCTCGCCCTGAACGTGACTCTGCTCCCACACCACGTTCTCGCCTCTCACTCGCTGACAACGGCCACTGTCACCCACACCATCACCTCCGCTGAATCGACTCTCCCCTGCGACGCCATCGTCCTTGTCACAGACCGCGTCCCCAATGACGCGCTGTATCACGAACTCAAGCCTGCGCTTGCAGAAGGCAAACTCAAATCCCTGCGCCTGATCGGTGACGCCGAAGCGCCAAACATCATTGCGCAGGCAGTTTTCAGCGGCCACCTCGCCGCCAGGGAATTTGATGAAGTGATCGACCCTGACGTGACACCGTTCAAGGTGGAACGATGATTATGTCGTTGCGAGCAGGGCGCTTTTCCAGACAAAGCAACCTCCCATTCAACAGGATCAGATTGCTTCGCCGCCAAGGACAAGAGCGCCGCTCGCAATGACATCAAAACTCATCCTCGTTACCGGTTCCACAGGCTATATCGCCAGCAGGTTGATTCCACAACTCCTTGAGCGTGGATACCGTGTCCGCGCGCTGGCACGCCACTCCGAAAGACTCAAAGCCCGGGCATGGTTCTCGCAAGTGGAGATGGCACAGGGGGATGTGATGGACTCTGCTTCACTCCTCCGCGCATTGGACGGAGTCCACACCGCGTATTACCTCATCCACAACATGGCATCGGGGTATGGATATACTTCGCTTGAAATTGAAGGCGCGCGCTATTTTGCGCAAGCCGCAGAAAAAGCTGGCGTGCAGCACATCATCTACCTCGGCGGGCTGGCCGACCCTGAACAGCACATCGCTCCACATATGCGCTCGCGTATCGAAACAGGCGCGACGTTGCGGGAAGGGGCAGTCCCCGTCACAGAATTTCGCGCGGGAGTCATCGCTGGCTCTGGAAGTATTTCCTTTGAAATGATCCGCTTTATGGCGGAGTTGTTCCCCATCATCCCTGGGCCAACATGGTTGAAGAATAAGTCCCAGCCCATCGCCACGCAAAACGTGATCGACTACTTGCTTGCGGCGCTCACCAACTCCAACGGACGCGGCGGCGTATATGAAGTCGGCGTGCAGAAGGTATACACCTACGTGGAGTTAATGAAGATCTACGCCGAGATCCGCGGACACAAACGCTGGTTCATCCTGCTGCCCTTCATCCCCGTCTGGTTCATGGCGTTTGGCATCGGCTTGATGACCCCCGTCCCGCGCAGGATCGCGTACGCGCTTGTCGGCGGGCTCTCCAGCGACAGCGTGGTGCTCCATGACACCGCAGAAAAAACTTTCCCTGAGGTAATGCTCATTGGGTACGAATCAGCTGTCCGCGAGGCGTTGAGGCGTTTGCATCCGCTCGAGATCGAGCATGTTTGGGAGGATGGTCTTGGGGATGTGAAACGTCTCAAGCACGAGGGATTCTTCATCCACCACCGCGAAATGAAGTTACAAAAGAATATTGAAGCGCCCGCTCTTTCATACAAAAAATTCAGCTTCGGCGAGGAGTGGATGCAGTGGCGCGTTGAAGATTCGAGGCTGAAGCAGACCGTGTACTTCGCTCCGCGCGGCCTCGGCGGATTTTTGTATTGGTATCTTTTGTATCCGTGGCATGTATATCGGTTTCGTAGATCATTAAAAATCATCAGTGGTACAATAAAATAAATAAACGATCAGCAAGCGGCGAAGCCAGTGAAATTCTGGCGCTGTCCCGCAACTGTGAGTTAGTCGAATGGTCAAATAGTCGTTGGTCGAGTAGTCGAAAAACTACAAGACAAATTGACGAAGGACTACAAGACGAACGAGTCAGGTCGCCCGCTGCCGATCGGTTCACCACACTCTCGCGGAAAGGAGGTGGATGACGGCAGCACCTCGGATTGCCTCTCCAACCTCCCCAGCTTTGCTGGGGATTTTGATTCCCATCACACCCCATGTCATTGCGAGGAGGGCTTACAGCCCGACGAAGCAATCCCACACACAGTTGGAGATTGCTTCGTTGCGAAGAACGAGAACGCACCTCGCAATGACAGGAACAAAATATAGGAGAAGAAAAATGGTACGCAAGACTTTAATTTTGACGGTTCTGCTCGCGCTTGTGATTGCTGGCTGCGCCCCCGCCTCAATCCCGACCGAAGCGCCTGCTCCTGTTGCTACACAAGCCCCGTCCACTCAAGCCCCTGCCGCGAACGGATTAACCTTCACCGATGACATGGGTCGTGAGATCACTCTTGCGGGGACTCCCGAACGCATTGTCTCCCTTGCGCCGTCCACAACCGAGATCCTTTTTGCCGTCGGCGCAGGGGACCAGGTGGTGGGACGCGATGAATTTTCCGATTATCCCGAAGAGGCTAAATCCCTCCCAAGCATCGGCGGTTCATTCGGTGAATACAATGTGGAAGCCATCGTTGCGCTCAAGCCTGACCTCGTACTTGCCGCGGAGATCAACACACCCGAATTGGTCAAGCAATTGGAAGACCTCGGCGTGACCGTGTATTACCTGGGGAATCCGCTCACGCTCGAAGAGCTGTATCCAAAACTTGAAACCGTCGCCAGCTTGACGGGTCATGATGCGGCTGAACTGGTCTCTTCATTGCAAGCCCGCGTCGCTGCAGTGGATGAGAAGATCCTGCCGCTCAGTTCCCGCCCGAACGTCTTCTACGAAATTGATGCGTCCGACCCATCCAAGCCATACACCTACGGACCCGGCACCTTCGGCGAACTGCTCATTGTCCGCGCCGGCGGATATAACATCGGCAGTATTTCAGCTGATTCATATCCACAGCTTAGCCTCGAACAGATCGTCGTGGCGAATCCTTCCATTATCATCCTCGGCGACTCGATGTGGGGCGTCACTCCTGAATCCGTGCTGGCGCGTGCTGGCTGGGAAAACATCGAAGCCGTAAAATCGGAACAGATCTTCCCGATTGATGACAACCTCATCAGCCGCCCGGGCCCCCGCCTCGTGGACGGTCTCGAAGCGCTGGCGAAGATTCTGCACCCCGGTGTGTTTGAGTAGAACGAAACAAATAGACAGGTAAACAAGCTCGTACGTGTATACTGGTTTACCTGTCTACTCTCCCTCTATCATCTATGATGAAACCCAAGCCTTATCTTTCCTCTTTCCTGCTCCTTCTGGTTGCCGCCATCTTCAGCCTGGCGGTCGGCTCGGTATTCATTTCCCCGGCGGAATTGTGGAAGATTCTGCGCGGCATGGGTGACGAGACCTTCACCTTCATTGTTTGGCAAATTCGTTTACCGCGTACCGTCCTCGTCACGTTGACAGGTGCCGCCCTCAGCGGAAGCGGCGCGGCGTATCAGGGTTTGTTCCGCAATCCGCTGGCTGACCCATTCCTGATCGGCGTGGCATCTGGCGCGGGACTCGGCGCGGTGATCGCCATGTCCATTCAATGGCCATATTCCTTCTGGGGGTTGATGGCAATTCCAATGTCCGCTTTTATCGCGGCATTGATCACCGTCTTCATTGTTTATTTTCTCGCCCGCGTCGGACAGACCATCCCCACCACGAACTTAATTCTGGCTGGCGTTGCCTTCTCCTCCTTCGCCACCTCGTTGACGTCCTTCCTCATGCTGCGCTCCACAAGCGAAGTCCGCCGCGCGCTGGGCTGGCTGTTGGGCGGGGCAAGTCAGGCGGGCTGGACGGCCATCCTCGCCATCCTTCCCTATATCATTATCGGACTGGGCATCCTGCTCATCAACGGACACAGGTTCAACCTTCTGCAATTCGGTGATGACCAGGCTCAGCAGCTCGGACTCAACGTCACCCGCACAAAAACGATTCTGCTCATCGCCGCCTCGCTTACAACCGCCGCCGCAGTAGCTTTCTCCGGCATTATCGGTTTTATCGGCCTCATCGTCCCGCATGTGATCCGCCTCTGGTTTGGCGGAGACTATCGCCGTCTCATCCCGCTTTCCATCATTGGCGGCGCGTCTGCCTTGCTGGTTTCAGATGTGGTCGCGCGCATCGTCCTCGCTCCGCAGGAGATTCCCGTTGGCATCATCACCTCATTGGTCGGCGCGCCCTTCTTCCTCTGGGTCTTGCGCACAGCGAAGAATCAAGGATATTGGTAATCATGGACATCATCATCCGTAAGAAAGAAGCGAACGACTCGCCTCAAACAAAATCCTTCTCGCGCAAATCCCCCGTCACCTCGCGCCTCGTGCTCGGTATCGAAAACGAAAAGCTCGTCTACACCATCGCTGCTGTGGAACCGCCCTACGAAAGGGAAGTCCACGCCGAAGATGTGGATTACGGGTTTTCTGAAAACGGACCCGTGATCTTCTTCGCCGAAGTGGACGGCAAACTCGCAGGCCGCATCAAGATGCTTGAGTGGTGGAATCGATTTGGATACGTGGAAGACCTCGTCGTAAATCCCGAGTTTCGCGGCATGGGCATTGGACGCAAGCTGCTCGAACGCGGCATCCAATGGGCGCGCGAAAATAAGTATCCTGGCGTGATGCTCGAAACACAGGATGATAACGTCCCCGCCTGCACGCTCTACGCAAGCTGCGGATTTGTGCTCAGCGGCTTCGACCGTAACGTCTACAAAGCCATCAACCCCAACACAAGAGAAACCGCCTTGTTTTGGTATTTGATGTTTTAGATGTACACCGCTGGTTGAGTAGTCCCGCATGCTCTTTGCGGGACGTATCGAAACCAGCAATAGCCAAGGAACCCTAATTTTGTATAAAACTTGTGGTTTCGATACGGCGGTTATCGCCGCTTACTCAACCACCGAGTAGAAACATACCATGCTAAAAATCCAAAATCTCTCCGTCTCATATCAAGGGCACCAGGTCCTGCACGATGTTTCATTTGACGTGAAGCATGGTGAGGTGCTCGCGCTCATCGGTCCGAACGGCGCGGGCAAATCCACCATCATTCGCGCGGCAAGTGGAGTTGTCCCCTCCACGGGACATGTCCGCACGAACGGCGATGACTTCCACGCCCTCGATCCCATGCGGCGCGCGCGTTACATGGCCGTTGTCCCACAGGCGATTTCCCTGCCGCCCGCCTTCACCGTCTGGGAAACGGTTCTGATGGGACGCACTCCCTACCTCGGCTTCCTCGGCAACGCCTCCGCCCACGACGAAGAGTTGGCTCGCCAATCCTTGAACAAGGTCAACGCTTTGGCATTTGCAGATCGCCGTGTTGGTGAGTTATCAGGCGGAGAAGCGCAGCGCATTTTGCTGGCCCGCGCCTTGTGCCAATCCACCCCCATTCTCTTGCTCGATGAACCCACCGCGCATCTGGATTTGCAATATCAAGTCAGCCTGTTGGAGTTGATCCGCGAGCTGGCGCACACCGAAAACCTTGCCGTGCTCATCGCCCTGCACGATCTCAACCTCGCTGCTCGCTACGCGGACAGGGTTGCCCTGCTCGTCGGCGGACATCTCACTTCCATCGGCGCCCCGCGCCAGGTCCTCACCGCCGAAGCCATCTCTCATGCGTACTGCCTGCCCGTCCACGTCGTCGAACACCCCTTCATGGATAGTCCGCTAGTGTTGCCACAATAATAAGCAACTCGGTGGTTGAGTAGCCGCGAGCGATAGCGAGGGGCGTACACTGGCACCGTACGCCAGTGCGGTGTCGAAACCACCAGTGCATGAAAAAATCTCCATCACCTTGTTGGTTTCGATACGGGCGAGAAGAACACTCGCCCTACTCAACCAACGGAACTAACCATCAAATCCTGTTTTTTCCAAAAAACCCATCCCTCCACACCCAACTGTGTATAATAG
>JACZJB010000254.1 GCA_014860805.1 Anaerolineales bacterium | reverse complement strand
GAATTAGTGAGTTCTGAGATCTTCATGTGAGTTTATTTTTCAACTTCCAGCCATTCCATCGCCTCTTCGAAGTCGTCAAAGAGGCGGATGTTCAAACCGCGATTCACCGCCACGGTTTCCAAAAATCGATTCATTTCCTCCCTTCGATACACCACCCCGACTTTTTTAAGATGGCGAAAGATAATGGCGCCTTGCACGCCGAACTCGAATCGATCTAGGGTTTTGACTTTACCGGGCATGTCAACAAAGCTCAACAAAAGTTTGCCGCATTTTTCCGCGGCGCACACTTCCGCCGCCTCTTTTAATAAGTTGATCGCATTCTTATACACATAGGGCTCAGCGTAATTGACAAATATATACTCGCCCTTTTTTTCAATAGTCTTCATATATTGACTTTCTCCATACCTAAAAAAGAACAGGGAGATTTCTCTCCCTGTTCTTTTTTATTTCATTCTTTCTGCTACGATCTCAGCGACATCTTTCACTTGCATCGAGTCGCCGTCTGCTTTGCTGGCATCTGTCATCATCGTCAGACAGAAAGGACAGCCCACTGCAACCGTGTCCGCGCCTGTGGATTTGGCTTCAGCAAAGCGCGTTGAGTTCACACGTGTCGTGCCTTCCTCCTCTTCCTTCCACATTTGCGCGCCGCCCGCACCGCAGCAGAAGGACTTGGCTCCGTTGCGCGGCATTTCCACGGTTTCAATGCCCGCGGATTTCAATCCATCCCGCGGCGCATCCATGATCTTGTTATGCCTGCCCAAATAGCAGGGGTCATGGAAAGTAACCTTCATATTGTCGCCTTCAAGATTCATGGAAATTTTTCCCGCGCCTACCAGTTCATTGATCAACTGCGTATGATGAATGACCTGATAATTTCCGCCAAAGGCTGGGTATTCATTTTTGATGGTGTGCAAACAATGCGGACAGGTCGTCACGATTCTTTTCGGCGCAACTTCGTTCAAAATCTCAACATTTTGCGTAGCGAGCCCGAAGAAAATATCTTCGCGCCCTGCACGTCTTGCAGAGTCACCTGTGCAGGATTCATTCTTTCCGAGCACAGCATAATTGACTCCTGCCGTGTTCAAAATCTTTGCAAAGGCTTGCGCGGTCTTTTGTGCGCGCGCATCAGTGGCGGGGGCACAACCAACCCACCATAAAATTTCAGGCTCGGCGTTTTGCTCAATGGTTGGCACGCTCATGCCTTCCGCCCATTTCATGCGGTCGCCTTGCGAAACATTCCACGGGTTCTGGTTGCGTTCCATGCCTTTGAACGCCGTTTCCAACTGCTTCGGGAACGCGCTTTCCATCATGGATAAGTTTCTACGAATATCCAAAATATCGCGCATGGGTTCGTTGCCCACGGGACAAATGTCCACACAGGCGCCGCAGCTTGTACAAGCCCATACCGCTTCTTCTGAGATCAAATCCAACATCGGCACATCGCTGGTGCCGCCGTTGTTGAAGTGATAACGCTTGTTGATCTCCAACGCAGCGGGGGAGAGCAACTTGCCCGTGTTATATGCCGGGCAAACTTCCTGACATCGGAAGCACATGATACAGGCATAGCTGTCCATGATCTGCTCCCAGCCGAGGTCTTTCATTTTCGCCGCGCCAAATTGCTCAATGCTCTGGTCATCGAGATTGATGTAACTTAATTCGCCGATGGATTTTCTTTCAGGCTTCAATGCAAAATTCAGCGGCGCAAAGAAAAGGTGAATATGTTTTGAATACGGGAAATAGGGGAGGAAGGCGACGACTGCGCCAATCGACAGCCAGAACGCGATGTGTTCCCCCGCTACAAGGACATTCGCATCCACCCCCGCCCACAGCTGGGACACTGCCGAGATGCTTGGCTGCCAGCTGTCAGCATGACCTGCCAACGCCAACCCGAACGATTCTCCCAAAAACCGCATTGTGTTGTGGATAAAAATAAACGTCGCAACGATGGCTGAATCGCGCATGATTCCAGTCCGCGCTTTCGGGTTGAGCAACGTTGTATCGCGAGTGGACAACGTTGCAGGTCGCAGGATGAAGCGGCGAAATACCATAGCGAGAATACCGCCCACGATGGCAACATTCGCAACGTCCGCAATGAGGCGATAGACATCGCCAAATAAACCAGTGTTATTGAGGAGTTTGAATCCAGTGTAGGCGTATATTAAATCTGCAAGGTTGATCAAAAGGAAAGATAGAAATCCCCAGCCGATCAGCCCATGCAGGATACTCGGCCCAAGCCTGAAACGAAAAACGGGCTGGAACAATCCCACCTTGACGATGAGATCTCCAATCCGCTTCCAAATAAGAGACCAATCCACTTTCCCTTGTCCGCTGGAAATGTGGCCGACGATCTTCATCACACCGCGATAGGTGAAGTACAGCGAAACGAGAGTTGCAATTACAAAGAGGATTTTTTCTACAAGGGTAAGCATGTGCCCTCCAATGTTGGTGTGATTAGTATGTTAAGTTTAGCACAGGTTTGAAAAGAACAAACCTGCTAATTGTCATCTTCTGCACAGCGAAACCCGCGGCTGAGTCCTGCGGATTGAGGCTCATGCCGATAGCGGGCGGTAGCCGCAATCTCATTTTTATCTTCATTATATGAGCCGCTACGCAGAGAACGTTCGGTGCCGGTTTCTGCACCTGTTGGATTGGAATAGGGAGTGACAAGATAGTAGTCATCACTATACCAGTCTGCAACCCATTCGCGCGCATTGCCAGACATGTTCAACACGCCATATGGACTTGCACCCAGCGGGTAACGATAGATTGAAACGGATTCGTGGATCAAGCTTCCATCAAAATTTGCGAGGCGCGGATTCGGCGCTTCGTTGCCCCACGGATATTTTCGTCCGTCTGTTCCACGGGCGGCCTTTTCCCATTCTGCTTCTGTAGGCAGCCGCCTGCCAGCCCATTGACAGTACGCACTCGCCTGCTCCCATGTCACATACGTGACGGGGTGGTTTCGATAAATCCAATTACGGTAGGTTGTGTTGTCAGAGACCAATTCGGTGCATTCACCAGCTTGCAGGCAGGTTAGATACATTGCATTGCTGACTTCATATTTGTCCATCCAATAAGCATCAAGGTAAACAATGTGCTGAGGGGAATCTGCGTTTTTGCGGATCTCTCCTTTGCCCATCAAAAATTCACCTTCAGGCACGAACACCTGCGCCATGCCATCCAAGGAGGCGGTTTTGATGTCAACTAAAGCCACGGATGATGTTTTGCCAAAGTTGAAAGCAGCCAGATCCAGGAGGACTTTTTCCATGGTCAACGTGCCGTTTTGATAGGCGGTGTAGAAGCGGAGCAAAATGTCCAAATTCCAGATGGAAATACCAGCTATAAAAATGAAAAGGGATAAAAATATGGCGGAGTAAATCTTTTTATTTTTGAATGAATTCATATCAGGTTTGCCTTTTTGGATATTCAGCCTGATTTTACACGGAAACAAAAAGACCTCCGAAGCCATTTGGGCTTCGGAGGTCTCTCGTTTCTTGTATCTCGTTCTTATTTTCCCAACTTCTTCTTCATCGCTTCTGTCAACGCAGGGAGGATTTGGAACAGGTCACCGACCACGCCATAGCGGGCTTGTTTGAAGATGGGCGCATCGGCATCCTTGTTGATTGCCACGATGACTTTGGCATTTCTCATACCAACGAGATGCTGGATCGCGCCAGAGATACCGCAGGCGATATACAAGTCAGGAGCAACGACTTTACCGGTCTGCCCGACTTGGTGGGCGTAGGTGATGTAACCACCATCCACTGCTGCGCGGGACGCGCCGACGGCGCCGCCGAGCAATTGCGCCAACTCAGTGACCAACGCAAAGCCTTGCTGGGCGCGCCAGATTTCGGCTTGTTTTTCGTCCATGCCTGCGGGAGGAGTTAATGAAGGATTATTTGAAACGCCGCGTCCGCCAGAGACGATGACGCCAGCGTCTCCGAGGTTGACGGCGCTTTCAGATGCAGAGTAACCTTCCACGGTGGATTTTGCTTCACCAGCAGCGGCGACTTTCGTGATCGTGCCGCTCTTGCCTTCTTCGCGATTCGGTTTCGGGAAAGCACGTCCACGGATGGTTGCCATGACAGGCTTGCCAGAGCAGACGGTCTTTTCAATTAACTTGCCTTCGTAAATGGGGCGAGTCGAAATGAATGACTCGCCGTTCACTTCGAGAGCTGAAACATCGGTCAGCACGCCTGTGTTCAAGTCCACGGCAGACATGGCGGCCATTTCACGGGTACGAGCAGTCGTCGGAAATAGAATCAGGTTCGGGCTTTGAGAAGAGGCGAGCGAAGTGAGGGTGGAGGCATACGTCTCAGCGCGGTAATCTGCCAGCGAGGCATCATCCGCAACGAGGACTTCGTCCGCGCCATATTCCAAGGCAGCTTTCGCAACTGCATCCACACCAGTGCCGAAGACCAACGCGATGGCTGCCCCAAAACTTTTTGCGAGGCCAAGCGCTTCCCACGATGCGGGCTGCACTTCACCTTTGAAGTGATCGATATACACAAAAGTTTTCATAGCACTTTCTCCGCGATGATTTTGTCAGCAAGTTTTTCGGCGATCTCGGCGGGGGTTTCGCCGGTGATCATTTCGGTGGCGGTTTCCTGCGCGGGTGGGTTCATCAACTCGGTGCGGGTCACGATGGGGGCGGGGGCGCTCGCGCCGATGTCGCTCAACGACCAAACGGGGATGGTGGCTTTCGACGCTTTGCGAATGCCCATGAACGACGGGTAGCGCGGCTCGCCAATGCTTTGCACGACGCTCAGCACCGCAGGCAGATTCGCCTTCATGGATTGCCTGCCTTCTTCGAGGACTCGTTCAACTTGCACGCTTCCGCCGTCGACTTTGATCTGGCCTGCCAACCCAAGCATTGGCCACCCGAGGACTCTGGCTGTTTGCGCAGGGGTCAGCCCCGCACCATTGTCCAACGTCTGCCGACCGAAGACGACCATATCCGCGCCGCCGATCTTTTGGATGGCAGCCGCGAGCACCTTCGCCGCGCCGACAGTATCGAGATCATTCAACGTTGCATCAGAAACGAGGACTGCTTCATCCGCGCCCATGGCAAGTGCATGTTTGAGCGCCTCCTTCGCGGACTCGGGTCCCACGCACAATGCGGTGACCGTTCCACCAGAGATTTCCTTCTGCTGAAGCGCGCCTTCGACAGCGTACTCGTCGAACGGATTGATGACCAGCGGCGCGTCCCCCCATGAGACCTGCCCGCCCTCGGCTTTGACTTTCGCCTCCGAGTCGGGTACTTGCTTGATACATGCGATGATTTTCAAGTTACTTCTCCTTTATTAGAAAGGTAGATCTACAGCACCAATTAATCTTTCTACTTTCTCAATGTACATATGTTGACCTTTTTTATTAAAAGTATTTTTCCATACTTCTAGTCTTTTTAGAATTAACTCCTTAGTTTCTTTACTAAAGTTTTCCAATGATTCGACTACTAAAAAACTTACGATAGAGTTTTCAAGTTGTTCTTGAATATTTCCTTGGCAAACTGCCCTAACTAAGGGGTCGATAAAGGTATTAATATCCTCTTTGGTCGTATAAGACCCAATACCAGATAAAGCTTCAATGATTGTTTCATTAACATTGTTTTTTATTTGCCCGAAAATATGGCTCTTAACAATTATTGCATCATTTTTATTCATGTGTTTCATGTCAGAAGATCGTAAGAATGCTATCCCGTAACTAGAAATAACATTATCACTTTCTTCTTTTATTATTTTCGCAAACCAAGTTGCAGTTTTTTTCTTTAAATTTTCATCTGCGTAATCAAAACATTTTCTAAAGCAAGTTATCAGGATTGGTTTTATATGCTGTCTTTCACTCGCATACCAAGATTCTTCTTCAAAGCTTGATTCTGATAAATATGCTTCGGGCAAATGTTTCATCATTAATCTTTCTAGTTCTTTTTGGTTTGTGCTTTTTATTAGTATTTCTAGGATTGATAAAGAATTAGAATCTTTCCCTATTTTTGAGATTATTTGCTCTGCCGTATAGCCATAATTTTCCTTTTTTTGCTTTTCAATTTCATTAAGAATAATATTCACTAATGCTTTTGAAACCTCGGCGGTCTCTTTGTCCACAGTTTCGTTTAGCCTTATTGAACGTCCAGGATGGATAAGATTCCGGTAGCTTTTTATTACGCTGGATAAATCAGAAGTCTTATCTGTTATTATTTTTCTGTCCTTACATAAAGTGAGCACTCTTCCAAAATCTAATTTTAAGGCTTCTTCGCGAGCAATGAAATTCTCTGCGATTACATAATCAATTAGGACTGCTTCAATAATGCTGCCAGCTAGAACGACAGCTGCTTTAAATGCAGCATTTTGAATACACAAATTCATCTCCCTATAATCTTTTTCAAGAGATGTTCTGAATTCTTCGTCAGTTATAAAATCAAATGATGTCATTTGCCGCCTTTTTTATGATAAATACGCCATCATCACCAATACATCCATGCCCACAACTGCAGCAACGCCGATCAGACTAAATAACTTTTGCTCCAATTCCCAGCGTTTGCGGTTTTCCAGTCGTTTCAAAAAGAAATTCTTGAATGGGTAAGGTGTCTTCTCGTTCGTGAGGCTGTTATACAGTTCTTTGTAATACTCATCCGTTTTAAACCAGAGTTTGTAGCTGTTTGAGAGAAATAGCAGGCTGAAAAGAAGGAAGGCAAGTACAAATCCCAGGGAAGGTTGTTGAAGTGAATTCATTATTTGAAACTTGATTTGCTGATGATCTTGCCAGTTTTCAAGTCAATTTCACAGAACAGACCATCGGTGGTGAAAGTTGAGAGCGTAAAATCCTCATTCAGCTTTATGCGTGTATACAATGACCGCAAGTCTGCTTTTTCCGCTTTCCAGATCACCGTCCCATTGGGAGAAACAAGATACAAATTGGACTCGCTAAAAGGGAACCCGTTATGGCTCTCCATCACAATATTCCCATCCGATGTCTGGATTGTTTTTTCGATTTGGGTATAAATAGGTTGTTGAATCGCCATACGTTTTATCCTTTGCCTGAACCTTCAACGGGAGGGCTTTCTATGAGTTATTCTGTAAAATTATTTGTGTATTATATCCCAAGACTGGCTAACCTACCGTTCGGTAGGGAGGTTTTTTAGAGTTTTCCGTTAAATAAAAAAAGCCCGACGCGTCTTTCGATGTGCGTCGGGCTAGGGAATGGGATGGTCATCCGTCATTGCTCTTGAACTCCCATGTTGCTGAGTTCATCCGGGCTGTATTGGGATACGAACAGGTCTGAGCCAGCCAGGACGAGCAATAGTATGACGACCACTACTGCGAGTATGAACATGTTGCAACTCCTTTCTTTGATAAATAATATAACGATTTTGCAGGCAAAAAGATACATCCCCTAACAGTACTGCAATGTTTTTGCACTACAATTTTGAAAGGATTAAAAAGAAGACGATTAAACCCTTGAACTTGTTCCCTCTCATTCTCAATCCTTATTGACATTCCACTTATTTGAGATAAAATACAACCCGCCAACAAATGATATGCCGAAGTGGCGGAATTGGCAGACGCGCTACGTTCAGGGCGTAGTGAACTTACGTTCATGAGGGTTCAAGTCCCTCCTTCGGCACCAAAAAGAGGCCTGCATTTTGCAGGTCTCTTTTTGGTTGTGATTGCGGCTCCTCAAAGCCGCAAAAAATGGACATGGGTGGTATAATTGCACTATAAATACGAGCTTCTTTCATCTAATGCGGACACGAAGTTTTCCCCCACCTTCGTGTCTTTTTATGCCAATTTAACGAATTTTTCCACATTTAAGGATATTTTTTATGGCTGAAGAAAATTTGATCGCAGGAAATATCGAGTCCGTTGATATTGACGCCCAGATGCGCTCTGCCTATCTCGATTACGCCATGAGCGTGATCGTGGCGCGAGCTCTCCCAGATGCCCGTGATGGTTTAAAGCCCGTTCACAGACGCATTTTGTATGCCATGCACGAGTTGGGTATCCGCTCCAACTCTTCCTACAAGAAATCCGCCCGTATTGTGGGCGAGGTGCTGGGTAAATACCACCCGCACGGCGACTCGGCAGTCTATGAGTCCATGGCGCGTATGGCGCAGGATTTTTCCTTGCGTTATCTGCTGGTGGATGGTCAGGGTAACTTCGGCTCGGTGGATGGCGACGCTCCCGCCGCCATGCGTTACACCGAGGCGCGTCTGCAAAAGATGGCTGAGGAATTGCTCGCTGACCTTGAAAAAGATACTGTGGATTTTGGTCCCAACTTTGATGACTCTCTGGAAGAGCCGCTCGTTCTTCCCGCGCGTTTGCCGAATCTGCTGCTCAATGGGGCATCGGGTATCGCTGTGGGGATGGCGACCAACATCCCGCCGCAAAATCTGCGCGAGCTGACGGGCGCTATCAATCATCTGATCGATAATTACGACAAGATCGAAGATGTCACTGTTGACGACTTGATGAAGTTTGTGCTTGGTCCTGATTTTCCCACTGGCGGTATGATCGTCGGGACGGAGGGAATTCACTCGGCGTATGGAACAGGCCGGGGTCGAATCGTGATGCGCGGCATTGCTCACATCGAAGAGAACAAGGCTGGGCGATATCACATCAATATTACAGAGATTCCTTATCAGGTTAATAAATCCACGTTGATCGAGCGTATTGCCGAACTTGTGCGTGACGATAAGATCGATCAAATCTCAGACCTGCGGGACGAATCCGATCAGCGCGGTATGAGCATCATTATCGAATTGAAGCGCGGCGCGCAGCCCAAGAAGGTGTTGAACCAGCTTTATAAATATACGGCGTTGCAGTCCACATTTGGAGTGCAGATGCTTTCGCTTGTGGATGGGGAACCGCGTACCCTGCCGCTCAAACGCATGCTGCAGATTTTCATCGAACATCGCCAGACGGTTATTGTCCGCCGCACGAATTTTGACCTGGCAAAGGCGCGCGCACGTCAGCATATTTTGGACGGCTATCTGATTGCGCTGAACAATATTGAAGCGGTCATCAAAACCATTCGCGAGGCTGAAGATGCCGATGTAGCCAAGACCAATTTGATGGCGCGCTTCAAATTGAGCGAGTTGCAAGCCCAGGCGATTTTGGATATGCAGCTGCGCCGCCTCGCTGCGTTGGAACGCTGGAAGATCGAGGAAGAACATAAACAGGTCCAGGCGACGATTGAATATCTCGAAGACCTACTTGCAAACCCAAAGAAGATCCTTGCGCTGATCAAATCTGACATGCTCGAACTGGCTGAAAAATACGGTGATGACCGCCGCACGCGAATTGCCGCCGATGCAAAAGAGGATATTCACGATGAAGACCTCGTGGCGGATGAGTCTGTGCTGATCAGCCTTACCGAGCGTGGATATATCAAGCGTGTGGCTGCGTCCGCTTTCCGTTCGCAGAGCCGCGGCGGACGTGGTGTGATGGGGCACACGACAAAAGATGAGGATGAAGTGGTCATGCTCATCCCGGCGCGCACCTTGAATACCATGCTATTCTTCTCGGATAAAGGCAAGGTGTATTCCGAAAAAGTTTATCAGATTCCAGATTCAGACCGCGCCACCAAAGGCATTCCGCTCGTCAACGTCCTGTCACTGGATCCAAATGAAAAAGTGACAGCCGCCATGGCAGTGGGCGAGTTTTCCTCTGATAGTTTCTGCATGTTGATGACAGGACGCGGCAGGATCAAGCGTGTGGCGATGGAAGAATTCGCTTCTGTCCGTCCCTCAGGCTTGATCGCCATGACTTTGGAAGAGGGCGACCAATTAGGCTGGGCGCGCCTTACTTCGGGTAAGGATGAGATCATCATCGTTACTGAGAATGGACAGGCGCTGCGCTTCAGCGAAACCAAGGTCCGTTCGATGGGACGCCAGGCGGCAGGCGTGCAGGGTATCAAACTCAAGAAGGATGATGCAGTCACCAGCATGGATGTTGTTGAGAAAGATGGCGCCTTGCTGGTCATCACCACCAAGGGCTTTGGCAAGCAAACCCCGCTGACCGATTACACCGCCAAAGGACGCGCCACGGGCGGCAACTTTACCATCGACCCCAAAGCTCTGAAAGAAATCGGCAAAATTGCAGCAGCCCGCGTCGTTCAAAAAGCTGACGATCTGACGATCATGACTTCCAACGGCGTAACCCTGCGCCTGAAAGTGAAGGATGTCAAACAGTCCGGCCGCGCAACGAGAGGCGTACACCTCATCAAGCCGCAGGAAGGTGACGAAGTCGCATCTGTGGCGCGCATCGCCGCAGAAGACTTGAAGAAGGCGGGGGCTCAGATAAACGAAACGGAAAAGCCAGAGGAACAACCGAAATTGGTTTAAAACAAAATGGACGAGGCTCAAAGCCTCGTCCATTTTTTATTTATTCAATTCAAACTAAAACGCAAACTTGCCGGTTACCAGCAGGAATAATGCGCCAATCACACAGGTTGCCATGAACAACATCACAACGATCACAAAGCGCTGGAAGGCAGTCATCCCCAGAATGTGGGTGGAGCGGTTCTTTTCGGCGTATCCTGTCCCTGCGGCGGGCTGATATTTAGCCTCGTCCTCATCGTCATTGAATGGCTTGGCTGAAACTTCTTCGCGAAGATTATCAAACATGGTCACCTCATTTTCTTAAAAGTATATCATGCTGACGGACGCAGACTCACATCCCCGAAGCGGACTATCACGGAGTTGTCATGCGCATCTTTCAGACGCAAACTCCCATCGGATTCAAGACCATCCACTTTGCCGGTGACGGGAAGTTCGCTTCCTGTCTTAACTTCCACCTGCTCGCCGCGAAACGCCAGTTTCTCCTCCCAGGCATGGATCAACTCATCCGTGCCCATTCGTTCGCGCCAGTGAATGAACGCCTGCAGGACATTGAATAAAACTTCTTCGCGCTTGGGCTCGCTTCCAATCTCGTCTTCCAGGCTGGTGGCAGGGAATTGCAGCATATCCTCAGGCGGCACAGACAGTTTGGATACGTTGATGCCCATGCCGATCACCAGCGAATCCACATCCTCGCCGGACCAAACGGACTCGACCAATATGCCCGCAGTCTTTTTCCCCTTCAATAAAATATCGTTCGGCCATTTTATCTGTGGATCGAGCCCAAGCTTTAAACAGGCTTCTGCGATTGAAAGCGCAGCCAGTCCCACGGTCTGCGAGAGATGCGGGCGCAGAGACGTGGAGGGGCGCAGAATCAAACTTACAGCCAGGGCGCTGCCTTTTGGGGTAAACCATGTTCGGTTGAGTCTGCCGCGTCCCTGTGTCTGTTCATCCGCTATCACAATGGATAGATCCTCTGCCTTGCCTGCCGCCCATGCCAATGCTTCATCGTTTGTGGAGCCGATGGAATCAAAATAGCGCAAGCCGCCGATGTTTAGTTTTGAAAGGGATTTTTTCAGGGAGTTTTCGTTCATGTAAATAGAAAGCCTAAAGGTCTGTAAAACCTTTAGGCTTTATCTTATTGAACAATATCGTACGGGTTGATGTTCGAGCCGCCGATGCGGACCTCAAAGTGGAGATGTGCCCCAAATGAATTACCGGTATTGCCTGCCGCGCCGATCACCGTGCCTTGACCAACCGGGGTGCATTGCCCGACGTTGATCGAACTTAAGTGGGCGTAGACCGTCACATACCCATTGCCGTGATCAATTTGAACCACGTTTCCATAGCCGTAATTCCAGCCGCCTTGAGCCATCGTTACAATGCCGCTTCCAGCCGCGTACACAGGCTCCCCTTCATTGGCTTGAATATCAATGCCAAGGTGACCGGGACCGTAGCCGTTTCCTGAAATGGCATGTGAGTTTGCAGGCCAGCCAAATCCGCTTGCCACAGGACCGCCGCCGCAACTGTTGGTTGCGTTCGCACCGCCCGTGCCTGTATTCGCTCCTCTGCCTGCCGTTTGCAGATCCTGTTCCCAGGCGCGCAGGTCACGCGACCCCCCGGGGATCATCACCAATGTGCCGGGCTTTACTGTGGGATCGGTCAGGTCAATATCGTTGCCGGGGAAATTAATAATATCGTCTGCCGCCGCGTCAAATTTTTCTGCAACTGATTCGAAGGTGTCGCCGTCTTTCCATTCGTAATACAACCCGTCTACCGGCGGGATGGTAAGTTCCATACCGGGCTTCAGGTTATGCGGATTATCTTCCAACTGAGTGTTGACATACAAAATGGATTCAGACTTCAGTTTGAACTCATCTGCGATCCGCAGCATGGCATCGCCGCGTGAAACACGATAAACGATGGAGTTGTATCTGGGCCTTTCAGGAATTTTGGTGATCAACTGCAGCTTGCGGACAATGGATGGAAGAACGCCTCCGTCCACGCTCGCAACTGATTCGCCAGCCTGGGGAGATTGTCCCGCGCTGGTAGTGTCTGGCGAGTTCGTGGGCTGCGCAACTGTAACAATCTTGGGCGGGAGCGTGCTTTTGTAATAAAGTGTTGAACCCAATAAAGCAACGACAATGAAAATCGTCACAACCCAGCTGACAATTGCGAATCGATCCGCTTTAGGTTTTGCGCTGGGTTCACTGAGGGCTGGCGCATCTGCCTGAACCTTGGGCTGGCGTTTAAACCGTTGACCCAAAGCAGAGAACGAGGCGCGAATTTTTTCAAGAAAAGATTTCATTTTTTGTTTACCGCTTTTTGGAGGAATGTCTTAAAAAAGCGGTCAAATATCAGGCATCCCTTGTGAGATTTTCAAGAAACTCTAGATTATTTCTGGATTTTTCCATGCGGGTGATTATGGCTTCAGTGGCAACGGAATTATCCATGCCAGCGCCTTGCGGCGGTGGGGAGGTCATTTGAATGAACATGCGGCGCATCAGCCAAACACGCTGGAGCAGGTCTGGCCCGAGCAGCAGATCATCGCGGCGGGTGGAAGAGCGTTCAATATCCACGGCGGGGAAGGTGCGGCGTTCCTGAAGCTTGCGGGAGAGATGAAGCTCCATGTTGCCGGTACCTTTGAATTCTTCATAGACAACATCATCGAGACGGGAGCCTGTATCCACAAGGCAGGTGGCAATGATGGTGAGCGAGCCGCCGTCTTCCACATTGCGCGCTGCGCCAAAGAATCGCTTGGGCGGGTACAACGCGGAGGGATCCATACCTCCGGAGAGGGTACGACCTGAAGGATTGACGACCAGGTTGTAGGCGCGGGCGAGGCGGGTAATTGAGTCCATTAAGATTACCACATGGCGCCCGATCTCCACCAAACGCTTAGCGCGTTCTAATGCCAATTCCGCAGTGCGGACATGGGAGGTGACTGGTTCATCGAACGTGGAGGCAACCACTTCCGCATCCACGGAGCGGTCCATATCGGTCACTTCCTCGGGACGCTCGCCGATTAGTGCGATAATTAAGTGTACGTCGGGATATTTGGTCGAAATTGAGTTCGCAATTTGCTTAAGAATTGTGGTCTTGCCCGCTTTTGGCGGAGAAACGATCAATCCGCGCTGACCTCTGCCGATGGGTGCGATCAAGTTAATCAAGCGTGGAGCTAAAGTCGCCTGGTCGGTTTCAAGATCGAAACGTACTTCTGGAAAAATAGGAGTGAGATTTTCAAAAACCACCCTGCGGACGCCAACTTCTGGTTCCAGGCCGTTGACTGATTCCACTTTGAGCAAACCGAAATGCCTTTCACTTTCCCGTGGAGGACGCACCTGCCCGATTACAAGATCCCCTGCGCGCAGATCATACTTCCTTAATTGCGCCTGCGAGACGTACACGTCCTGATCGCTTATTCGATAATTGGTGGCTCGCAGAAAGCCTATCCCTTCGCTCATTATTTCAAGGATACCGCCGCGCAGTTCAATGCCTTCTTTTTGCGCTTCCGCCTCGCGGATTAGCATGGCGAGGGTCTCTTTTTTCAGGCGGTTGAAGTTCGGTATATTGAAATTCTTCGCCATTGCGCGCAATTTTGAAAGCGGTTCGTTCTCTAGTTCAAGTATTTTCATTTTTTATTCTCTTGGGAAATTGGGATATGAATGCAAAACTAACCAGCTCCCCCTGACGGCAGGCTGGCGATTTTCCTTAGGATGTTCGTGAAGTTGGGAGTTCAGTCAAGGTTCTCGTTACAATTTTCCAAACACAAATTGGTTTGTGCAGGTTTTCTACAAAGTTGAGTTATCAAATATCAGGGGAGATAGGCGAATTATAGCACTTCCAATAGCGTGATGCAAGTAACTGGTCATTCAATTTCGTCGTCGAGTATACGATTTTGTAAATCCAGCAAGTAACGATAAAAACTGTCCCTGCCTGCAAGTTCGGCGTGCGTACCGCGCTCAATGATCTGTCCATGATTCATTACGAGGATTTTTTCCACATTTTCGAGTCCAATTAATCGATGCGTAATGAGTAGTGAAGTCTTACGTTTCATTACAGCGAATAATGTTTCCAAAACTTGCTGCTCGGTCAATGGGTCAAGATTGGCTGTCGGTTCATCAAGGATCAAAATTGGGGCATCCTTTATCAAAGCACGCGCAATTGCCAGCCGCTGACGTTCTCCGCCGGAGAGTCTCAAGCCCTGCTCCCCGATCATTGTGTCGTAGCCGCTGGGCAGGCTCATGATGAAATCATGTATCTGTGCGGATTTACACGCCGCTTCCACTTCTTCCCGCGTGACTTTCTTACGGGCGAAGCGCAGATTTTCATAGATGGATGTGTTGAAGAAATAGGTGTTCTGCGAAACATACCCGCTTCTTGCTCTGACTTCATCCTGATTCAGCGCTTTGAGCGACTCTCCGCCCAAACGGATTTCTCCATCTTCGTACTCCCAAAATCTTAGCAGCAGATTTGCAATGGTGCTCTTGCCTGCTCCGCTCGGACCGACGATGGCAAGGGAGGTTGCAGGTTGCAGGTTGAAGGTTACATTTTGCAGGGCGGGTGTGGATTGGGCGGGGTAAGTG
>JACZJB010000021.1 GCA_014860805.1 Anaerolineales bacterium | reverse complement strand
CAGGAAAAGAAATTTCACGCATGATTCATGACGATGTTGTGTACTCTGTTACCTTCAGCCCTGATGGAAAATATGTGGTTTCGGGAAGTAACGACACTACTGCCCGAGTGTGGGAAATCAGCTCAGGGAAAGAAATTGCACGTATGACCCATGACTATGCTGTGAACTCTGTAGCCTTCAGCCCTGATGGAAAGTATGTGGTTTCGGGAAGTACTGACACTACTGCCCGCGCGTGGGAGGCAAGCACAGGAAAAGAAATTTCACGCATGACCCATGGAATTGCAATAAATTCTGTTGCTTTTAGCCCTGACGGAAAATATGTGGTTTCAGGAAGCAATGACTCTACTGCCCGTGTGTGGGAGGCAAGCACAGGAAAAGAAATTGCACGCATGACCCATGACTATGCAGTGTACTCTGTTGCCTTCAGCCCAGACGGAAAATATGTAGTCTCAGGAAGTTATGATGCTACTGCCCGCGTATGGGAAGCCAGCACAGGAAAGGAAATTGCGCGCATTATCCATGATGGAGGAGTGAATTCTGTTACCTTCAGTCCAGACGGAAAATACGTGGTCTCAGGCAGTGAGGACTATACAGCCCGTGTTTGGGAATGGCAAACAGAAGATTTGATCGCTAATGCGTGTGCCAGCATGCCGCGCAACCTCACCCGCGCTGAGTGGCAGAAATATATCGGCGATGCCCTGCCATATCAAGCGGTGTGTCCCAATTTGCCTATTGAGCCAGAGTCCACACCAACGCCAACACCTTGATGAGATAACCATGACCGACCCAATCGACGAACCCCAAACCCCAAGCGTAAACGCCGATCACAACAGCAACGCCGTTGGAAATATCTCCGCGGGCGGTGACATCAGCGGCAACATCCACATCGGGAATGTATATCAAACCCCCGAAGATGACCTTCCCCTCTCCAGCGACGAGATCGAAAATGGACTAACCCGCTTCGCTCAATACCTCCCTGAACGCGCACCTGTTCTGCAAGATTCGTTTTCATCCATCGCGAAAAAACTGCGCGCCACCCTCGGTGCGGATCAGAACTCGCTCAGCCCTGCGCTGAAAACCCAGCGCGAAGATGGGGTGAACCGCATGAAGTTGATGTGCATGGAAGTGACGGATATTTCCTTCCGCGCCATCTGCCTTAGACAAAATCCACCGCCCTATGATTCCCGTCCGCCCTTTCTCGGTCTGTTTGCCTTCCGCCCCGAAGACAGGGAATTCTTCTTCGGGCGTGACGCACTCGTTCAAAAGCTGGTCGCGCGCATCAAGGCGCATCCCTTCCTGGCGGTGCTGGGTGCTTCGGGGTCAGGAAAATCGTCGCTGGTCATGGCAGGTCTCGTTCCCGCGCTTGAAGCGCAGATGAGTTATCTCACGCCGTCCTCTGCTCCGTTAAGTCAACTGCTCATAGCAAAGGAATCCGCCAGCGCAAAAACAGTCTTCGTCATCGATCAATTTGAAGAGTTGTTCACGCACCCGCATGACGCTACCGAACGCGCGGATTTCATCCATGCACTGCTTGAACTCACGAAAACGAATCGCGTGGTCATCACCATGCGCGCCGATTTTTGGGGCGAGGTCGCCATTTACGCCGATCTCAAACAAGCCATGCAAGAGCATCAGGAGCTGATCGCACCGATGACTGTGGACGAGCTTCATTCCGCGATGGAGAAGCAAGCCGCGGTCGTCGGTCTGCGCTTCGACCCGACCTTGAGCGAGACCATTCTTGCGGAGGTCAAAGGTGAGCCTGGTGCCATGCCCCTGCTGCAACACGCGCTTTGGGAATTATGGAATCGCCGTCATGGACTTTGGATCAAGGCGGAGGAATATCAAGCCTTCGGCGGAGTCAGGCAGGCGATCGCATCCACTGCGGAGGAAGTCTACGCCTCCTGCTCGGACTTTGAGCGGGCTCGCGTACGTGACATTTTCCTACGCCTGACCCGTCTCGACGAGAGCGGCGAAGGACGTGATACCCGCCGCCGCGTCCTGATCGAGGAATTGATCCCCGCAAACAGCGACAGCTCCGTCATCATCAAACTGCTAAACAAACTCGCCGATGCGCGCCTGATCGTGAAAACAGACAAGGATGTGGAAGTAGCGCACGAAGCCCTGATCCGCCATTGGAGTAGGCTCATCAATTGGCTCAATGAAGACCGCGACAACCTCCGCCTCCGCGAAGGCGTGAGCGAAAGCGCACGCGAATGGGAGAATTCCAAGCGCGACGACTCCCTGCTCAATCATCGCGGCGGGAGATTGGAACTCGCGTTGGCAATGAGCAAATTGCCGCGCTATCAGTTGAATCCCATCGAGCAAGAGTATTTGAATGCAAGTGTGGCGTTGAGAAACAAAGAACAACGCGAACGCAAACGCAGATTACGATACACCGTAATTGCTTCAATCGTCGCAGCTGCTATATTTTTGGTATTGGGTAGCTTTGGATGGGTCAAGAGTAATGAGGCAACAGCACAGGCAGGAACAGCACAAGCAAACGCAAATGCCGCCGCAACTGCACAAGTCAATGCTGAAACGCAAAAAATAGAAGCCGAAAAACAATCCCAAATTTCCCTTGCCCGCCAACTTGCGGCCCAAGCACAACCATTATTTGCAAATGGAAATCCAAAACAGGAAACCGCTGTGCTGTTAGCGATTCAATCCATGCATTTGTTTCCAGCAGGTGAAGCCGCGCAAATTCTGCAAAATAATACTTTGGCAAAATCAATTGCGCGTATGACGCATGATGGTTTTTTACCTTCTGTTGCCTTCAGCCCCGATGGAAAATATGTGGTCTCGGGAGGATGTGACCAACTTGACTCAAACTATAATTGTATTCAAGGCTCTGCTCATGTGTGGGAGTCATCTACAGGAAAAGAAATTGCCCGCATGACAAATAATGGTTATGTTTCCTCTCTTGCCTTCAGCCCCGATGGAAAATATGTGGTCTCGGGAGGATGTGACCAACTTGACTCAAACTATAATTGTATTCAAGGCTCTGCCCGCGTGTGGGAAACAACTACTGGGAAAGAATTTGCCCGTGTGGCGTATGATGGCAATGTGGAATCTGTTGCCTTCAGCCCCGACGGCAAGTATGTGGTTTCAAAAACTGGGGATATAACCGTCCGCGTATGGGAGGTTACAACAGGAAAAGAAATTTCCCATATGGTGCATGATAATTATGTGTTCTCTGCCGCGTTTAGTCCTGATGGCAAATATGTTACATCAAGAAGCACCGATGGGACAGTCCGCGTATGGGAAACAAGTACAGGGAAGGAAATTGCCCACATGCGACATGATGATTTTTTACCCGCTTTCAGCTTCAGCCCCGATAGCCAATATGTAGTCTCGGGCGGATGTGACCTGCTGAACGCTTTGAAGTATTGCATTCAAGGCTCTGCTCGTGTATGGGAAACTGGCACAGGAAAAGAAATTGCCCGCATGACATATGAAGGCGCTGTAGACTCAGTCACCTTCAGCCCCGATGGAAAATATGTTGTCTCGGGAGGATGTGACCAACAGGACTTCAATTATATTTGCATTCAAGGCTCTGCCCGCACATGGGAAGCAAACACAGGAAAAGAAATTGCCCGTATGACACATGAAGGTGATGTGTCTTCTGTTGCCTTCAGTCCAGACGGCAAGTATGTAGTTTCGGGAAGTGCAGATAAAACCGCCCGTGTGTGGGAGGCAAGCACAGGAATAGAAGTTTCCCGTATGACATATGAGGGTGCGGTGAACTTCGTCGCCTATGACCCTGACGGAAAATATGTACTCTCGGGAGGATGTGACCAACTGGACTTCAATTATATTTGTGCTAAAGGTTCTGCTCGCGTCTGGGAAACAGCTATGGGTGAAGAAATTGCCCATATGACACAAAATGCCGCGGTGACCTCTATTGCCTTTAGCGGCGATAGCAAATATGTGGTTTCGGGAAGCGATGACAGCACCGCCCGCGTAGGGGAGGCAGTCACAGGAAAAGAAATTTCTCGCATTGTACATGATAATTATGTGTTCTCTGTCGCCTTCAGTCCTGACAGCAAATATGTAGTATCGGGAGGATGCGACCAATTGACCCAGAGTTGTACACAAGGCTCTGCTCGCGTATGGGCGGCAGCTACAGGAAAAGAAATTGCCCGCATGACATATGATGGCGCTGTAAACTCCGTAACATTCAGCCCTGACGGAACATATATAGTTTCGGGAAGTACAGATAAAACCGCCCGTGTGTGGGAGGCAAGCACAGGCAAAGAAATTGCCCGCATGACCCATGATTCTGTGGTGTCCTCAGTCGCCTTCAGTCCCGACGGAAACTATGTGGTCTCGGCCAGTCGGGATAATACCGCCCGCGTATGGGAGACAAGCACAGGAAAAGAAATTGCCCGCATGACCCATGAGAATTCTGTAACGGTTGTTGCATTCAGTCCTGACAGCAAATATGTAGTATCTGGGGGATGCGAACAATTGCCCCAGAGTTGTACTCAAGGCTCTGCCCGCATATGGGAGGCTGAGACAGGAAAAGAAATTGCTCGTATGACACATGAAGGTGATGTGTCTTCTGTTGCCTTCAGCCTAGACGGCAAGTATGTGGTTTCGGGAAGTGCAGACAAAACCGCCCGTGTGTGGGAGGCAAGCACAGGTAAAGAAATTGCCCGCATGACCCATGATGGCGATGTGTCATCTGTCGTTTTTAGTCCCGATGGCAAATATGTTGTATCGGGAAGCTCAGGTGACATCACTATCCGCGTGTGGATATATCGTCCCGAGGATTTGATAGCCGAAGCTTGCTCACGCGTAACTCGTAACCTCACCCGCGCCGAATGGAATCAATATATTGGTGATGCACTGCCGTATCAGGCGGTATGTCCCAATTTGCCGATTGAGTCAGAGTCCACGCCAGTGCCGTGAAGCACATATTAAACAAAAAGGCTGGAACAGAAACGTTCCAGCCTTTTTGTTATGATTTGGTTAAGTTACGCTGATAACGCTAACTCTTTCACAAGCGTCTGCGGGAGTGAAATTGGAGAAAATAAACTGACAGGGAAGAGATAATCTTCCCCCGACTCGTCAATCACACGGATCATTTTGTGGCTTTCCGCTTCCTTGTCAGATAGTACTTGATAAATTTTGCGCGGCTCAAGCGAGGCTTCGTAGCCATTATTTTTGAGACAAACAACAAATTGAGGAGATGTTTTTGTAGTCATGGTCATTTTCCTAAAATTCGTTTTACCTTAATGTCGCGTTTTCCAATTCCATGCGCTTCATACCAGTGGATTTCAGCAAAACAGGTTGTGTTATCTGGCAGGCGCACGTTTGCGAAGCCTTTCAATTTTCTCCAGCGACCTCTGCCATGTTTCTTTTGCAACCTATCGAGGTTGCGAATGGAGTTGCCAATTGCAATGATCTCAATGTCAGTGATTTCGCTGAGCACATCGATATTTTCGTTCGGCATATCAATATTATACACTGTACATTCAGCAGTATGTCCCAATTTCCCGCCTGAGGCAGAGTTCACGCCGGTGCCATAGCCCATGTTTGTGTAAAGGGGGTATTTTAACTGTAGACATAACTGCTCTTGTGCGACAATTTTTGATAAGAGACAATACTCCTTATTCCTTACTCCTAGGTTCATAGTGATAAAAATTTTTGTCGCTCAATATTTTGAGCGCCATTAAATTACACGTAATACCTGTAATAAGGTTCGTAATCAGAATCTAATATTTCAAAACACTTTCTACTTGCTTTGCAGCTCCAAGCTGTAATTGGTTCACCCCCATCAAATCAGATGTTATTCCACTTCATTTTAGTCAGGACAAGAATCTATTTAGCCATAAACTTTGGTGTCTCGTTTGTCTTGTCACATCGAAATTCTGGGGGTAAAGGAATGTACATACCTAGATAGGCATTATCAAAATCCACACTCCCCCCTGGTGCAAAGCACATACGGTTGCCCATTGAGATCCACGAACATTCCATGCAATTGCGGATACTTATCACTTCGATGTAAGCGCGTAAATGAACGCGTCAAACTAACAAAATCTGCTTGATCAGGCTCAACTGAAAATCGTTTGAGAGCAGCGTCAAATCCGTTAATTTCATCCTGATATTGAATAAAACTTTTATGCGTCACAACTCGAGTTGGAAGGTTCTTATGCTCGCACTTATATGTATTCAAAGCATTCTTAAGTAGGCGCAGGCATCATCACCAGAAAGGTGAATCTATCGATCTTCCTTCGACAAAGATGTCAATCCTCTTCGTAGAATTACACCTTCGCCTCTCTCCTTGAAAATCTGCGCAGTGCTGGTCAAAAGGTTTTCTCCATCAGTTGTTTTATAAAACTCAGCCCAACATAACACGTGTCAAGGTCAGACGATTCTCTAACGAGTCTCCATACCCCCCATCTTTATGGTATTGGGCAACATACAAATTCCAAGCCCATGCTTTACCCCGTAATTGACGAGTTTTCCCGGATGGATGGTTTCGCTTTAGCTGTTTCTTTTCGTTATATGTTCCTGGCAAATGACCTGAGTTGTTTTTTCGAACTTCATCTCCCCCAAGTGGCGGAGAAAAATACTCGCTGGTCGATGGATGCAAGCGGAGATGGTTTGTTATAAGATGAGGTGTAACAATGGAAGGCAAGTATCTTGCCAAAAAGCCTGACAATTCGCCGCTAGAGTATAAATGTTGTTACCTGTGCTGATCTCGCTGAAATCAATACAACTGATACGCTGACAGCCGGACGAAGGCAGTGAACAAAAAAACGAAACTAAAGAACGAAAGGATAAATATTATGTTAATCAAAGCTAAAACACTATATGGTTACAAATTGGATAGTCTTGACGGAGAAATAGGGAAGGTCAAAGAATTCTACTTCGATGACCGGCACTGGACAATTCGCTATCTGGTTGCCGACACGGGAAACTGGCTTATGGACAGGCAGGTGCTGATTTCTCCGTATGCGCTGGCCGCCGTGATTAAAGAAGAGCAACACATCTCCATCGATTTGACTAAAAAGCAGATTGAGGACAGTCCATCCTTGAACAGTGACAAGCCCGTCTCGCGACAATTCGAACAGGCCTACTACGGGTATTA
>JACZJB010000253.1 GCA_014860805.1 Anaerolineales bacterium | reverse complement strand
GTGGATGCGCCGGAAAGAGTAGCCACCATTTTAGTTAACGCGGGCGCGCCACCAACCCACCTTGCAGTTGAACAGGAAAATTTGGAAGAATATTTTTTGAGGCTGACAAAATGAAAAACTTTACATCCGCTCTCTGGGCAGAGATATTAAAAATGCGCCGTTCGAAGGTGCCGCTCTTTGTTGCGCTTGGATTTTCCATAGTGCCATTTATCGACGGATTATTTATGATCATCCTAAAGGATCCCGAAGCCGCAAAATCGATGGGACTGATCAGCACAAAAGCCCAACTGCTGGCAGGCACAGCCGACTGGCCAACATTTTTCAACATCCTTTCGCAGGCTGTTGCAATCGGCGGCGCAATTTTGTTTGCGATCATCACCGCATGGGTCTTCGGACGTGAATTTATCGACAGGACCGCGAAAGAATTGCTGGCGCTGCCGACTTCGCGCGAGGCGATCGTCTCTGCGAAATTTATTGTCATAGCCGCATGGACACTGGCATTATCACTTTACATCTTTGGGCTTGGTCTCGTTGTTGGAAACCTGGTTGTGATACCGGGGTGGTCTACTGAATTGCTCCGCTCTGCATTTATGGCCGTGTTCGGGACGGCAATTTTAACCGTTCTCCTCCTGCCTTTCGTCGCGTTCATCGCTGGCATTGGGCGCGGTGAGATGGCACCAATCGGCTGGGCAATCTTAACGATAGCATTCGCACAAATTGCAGTGGTGATAGGTTGGGGCGACTGGGTGCCGTGGTCAGTGCCAGCCCTTTTCAGCGGGGCGGTTGGGCCGCGCGTAGAACAACTTGGAGTCCATAGTTACGTTATTGTTTTTGTGACGTGTGCACTTGGTCTCACTGCAACATTTTATTGGTGGCGCAGTGCAGACCAGGCAAAATAACATAGTAAACTTGATGCATGTCCATCTCTCCCGCCTATTCAAAAAACATCGTCATCCCAAACTCTGCCATTGACGAGAACGGCCACGTTAACAACGTAACTTATGTGCAATGGATGCAGGATATCGCCGTTGAACATTACGCGTCCATTGGGGGAGTTGAGGCGCAGGGGCCGGACGCCACATGGGTTGTTCGCGAACACAGGATCGAATATCTTCTCCCTGCTTTTGAAAACGAGGAAATCGAGATAAAAACATGGGTAGAAAATATCCGCCGTGTTCGGTCATTGAGAAAATATGAATTTATAAGAAAAAGTGATGGAAAAGTGCTTGTAAAAGGAGAGACTGATTGGGTATTCGTGGACGTGAAGACGGGCAGTCCTCTGGCAATACCAAAAGAAGTAGTAGATATCTTTAATTTTTCAGAGGAAGTGCCGTGAAAACACGTCTACAACATATTGACATTGCAAAAGGGATTGGCATCCTGCTTGTAGTGGCGGGGCATAACTGGATCGTTCTAGGCGCCAAAGGGGAATTATACAGAATGGTCTACTCGTTTCATATTCCTTTATTTTTCATCCTAGCAGGGATATTTTTTAATTCCAAAAAAGCCTTCGTTGCAACCTTGAAGGAAAAATCTCAAACGCTGCTTATTCCTTATTTTTTCACATCGGTAGTTGTTGAGTTGATAGCCCTTGCCTTTAATTTCAAGCTCGATTTATTCGCAAAATCATTATTTTGGGTCGTATATGGAACGGGAACTCAAATGCGATGGGTCGGGTTTTGGTTTCTCACCCACCTATTTCTTGTGTCAATCTTCAGCTGGGCAGTTCTCAATCTCTTTAAAAAATACAACACGGGAAGATTCTGGCAAATCCTTCTTTTACTGGTTTTCTTAACCATTGGCTGGCTTAGCATCCGCTCGTTTTGGAAAATGCAAATTTGGGGCATGAAGGTCAATGGACTGCCTTTCAGCGCAGACTTACTGCTCATATCCAGTTTTTATTTTATGCTGGGGTCTCTTTCTCAAGGCTGGATCAAGGAACGTGATTTTCATCTTGCGCCATTGGCCATTCTCGGCGCCCTCTTTTTTGGATTACATGCCTTTACAGATGTAACCACCGACTTGAATCTTCGGCTTTACAACAACTTTCCCGTCGCAACAACATTGGCCATTTCAGGCAGCTTTATTGTGATTCAAATTTCAAAGTTTTTGGCGCGCTTCACCATTGCAGAGAAGATTCTTGGCTACTTCGGTAGATACAGCCTCATCATCCTGATTTTTCACTCCTTTTTCCAAGACAATCTCTTCGTGTTCCTATCCGAATACACAAAAAGATTTTTCTATGTAGGCATGGCGACTTTCACCGCCGCCATCATTGGATCGATCCTTGTCATCGAAATCATTAATCGAGTGAAATTCCTGCAAGTAATTTATAGAAATTCAAAAGCCGACTAAACCAATAACCTCTCGTACACTCTCAGCAACTTCTTCTGAGACTCGTGCCATGTAAATTTCGTTAGCGCTCGCTCTGATGCAGATTTGGCCAACCTTTGAGATAGCTCGAAATCATTCAATAAAGCGAGCGTTTGGCGGGCAAGGTCATCGGGATCATTTGGGGAAAACAGCAAGGCATCCACATCCTCACGGACAAGTTCGCGGACGATAGGCATGTTTGAAGCCAGCAACGGGCGTCCCGCCGCCATGTATTCCAATAATTTAATAGGGCACGCACCCTGCGTAACGTTGCGGTCGTTCAGACCGAGCGGGGCAACGCAAATATCTGCATTTGCAATCAAAGCTGGAATTTCATGATGCGGGACCGCAGGCTGGACAATGACATGTTCTTCGATACCCAGTTTTCGGATTTGCTTGGCAAGCATTTTACGCTGGCGTGACCGTCCACGCCCTACGATCTGGAGTTGAACAGGCTGTTGTTCGAGAATTTTGGGAATTGATTTAATTACAATTTCCAGGCCCTGCCAATCTGCAAGGGTGCCAATGTACAGCAAAACAGGGATGCGGCCATCCCGATGGGGCAAGGGAGACGGGGAAAAATCCGAAGGGCTGACCCCGTTCGGGATCACAGTCACCAGCTTGCGGTTAAGGCCGAGCGAGGCGATGTAGTCGCGAGTGACACGCGAGGGACAGACAATCGCATCACTCAAGTGTAAAGTTGCGATCTCTTGCTCTTTAATTTTTGAGAGCAACTCTGAATCCAAGCCTGGGTAATGATATTTAAGCTCGATGGAAGGAAGTCCGTTCACCTCAAAAAGAGTCTTGTACCCATACCTCGTTTTATTCTGCGCGATATGAAATCCGTCCCAAATATTTCGAAAATGAACGACATCATATTCCGGGTGAAGAGCAATGTGAGAAGCAATTGACCTTCCAAAATGGACGGCGCGGGCCAAAAAGTTTTGTGTGAGATCTTGCGAAACACGGGTGACACGCGCGCCATCAATAGTATCTTCGGGGGGGAGTAATCCGTCATTTGGCGTGATAAGATGAACGTCAAAATTGCCATTGACCAGCCCGAGAATATTATGCAAAATATGGGTCGATGCGCCTTTCGGGCTTGGTACAATATCGAAAGCTGTATAGAGTATTTTCGGCATTACCAAATTATACCTAGGGCGGTCACAAATTGCGCCTTTATGGTTGAAAGGAAGCGCAATTTGTGACTACAGGCATTATTTAAAGTCACTGGAGGAGTGAATGGTTGTAATTTGCGGGATCATCCTGGTCATCGTGCTGCTGTTCTTTTATCTATTGAACACAGCGCGTAAAAAAACACCGCCGCCCAGCGCGACGGGTAAAAAAGATTACACACCCGTTTATGTTTCGATTGCAGATAAACCAGACTCCATCATGCGCGGCATGGATAAATTTGTGGCGGAAGTTCAAAAAACAGAATCCGCCGGCGACAAATGGCGCTGGATCCCCATGCTTATATTTTTTGTCGGCGTGGCTCTTGTGTCTGTTGACGGATTGCTTTTTGCCTTCGGCTATGTTTCGTTCATCTTCACGGTCGGTGCTCTTTGCCTGTGGGTCGCTGCATTTATTATGGCGCGCAGTTTGCGGAAAAGCGACTCACACGACTTTTCACCGCGCTATTTCGGCACAAAGAAAATGCTGCACACGCTTCGCGACGACCTGAAACCTGGCTCCACGTTTCTGGGTCACCTTGATTTGACAGGTCCCATGCTCCCTACCAAAGTAGCGCGTGAAACGCAGGATACCCAAAACCGCACGACACAACACTTTAGCGATTCGTGGCTTTCTCTGAAAGCAAAATTGTACGACGGCAATGTACTGAGAGTCTCAGCTGTTCAAAAGTCTAAAAAACGAAAATCCTACTGGAAACGCAGCCGCATTAGCGGCAAGTCCAAACTCAAGCCAGAGAAATTCAAAGGCTCAGAACAGGAATTAAAAGTCCGCATAGTGGTAAATCCTGAGGCGTACGAGATCAAGCCCAATCCTAATTTCAAGCAAGGCCAAAATATTGGCAAATACACTGTCGCAGAAATAAATACCGACGGCGGCATCATCAACATCCTCGCGAAATCGCCGTTCGAAGATATCGAGCAGGAACACATTCTTGGTTTTATAAAATCTGCATATTCCCTCTTACAACGAAAGGCTGCATAAATGAGTCGCAAAATCATCCCCTTTATTGTTGCAATCGTGCTCTCCTGCCTCGTCATGATCGTGGCGGGTGTATTCGCCTTCAGCGGAGCAGTGGCTGCTGAAAAGTTTGGAAGCAATGTCGTTTGGGAACAGCCATACAATACTGCCGAAAGCATGAAAGTGATCGACCTGAGCGGCGATGGACAGGACGACCTGTTCATTCAAAACACAGGGGATGTGTCTGTCTATGACGGCGGCGGCAATGTCCTGTGGACTCTGCCGTATCAATCTCCAAAAACAACCCTCGGCGACGTGAACGGGGATGGCGTGGAAGACATTGTTGTTTACCATGTTGGCACAGGCATGTCGGTTGATGTGATCTCCAAAGGACAAGTGGCTCCGCTGGCTCAGGCGCTTGATGTTGGCTTCCCTTCGCGTGTGGCAGTTATTCGCTTCTCTTCTGGACCTCAAATTGTACTCGGCGACAACGGAGGCGGAATCCTGTCTGTAGGTTTGGATGGAAACCCGCTTTGGAGTGCAGAACTCGGCTCCGCAGAAATCCGCGGCATGGACGATGCTCGTATCGGCGGGCAGATACATGTTGCCATCGCAACAAATGACGGTTCCATTGCTGTGTACGACGCACAAGGCAACGCTGTCTGGCAGACCAGCCAGGAACAACTTCGCCGTATGCGCGCCTTTGACCTAAATGGTGACGGCAACAGCGAAGTGATCACAGGCGGCGAATATGGCGCATTCAGAATTTACAATGCGGCGGATGGCAGTATTCTTTTTGAAAAATCCCTCGGACAAGCAGTTAGCGAAGTCCGTGAAGTGGAATTGAACGGCGACCCATCCTCTCTTGAGATCATTGTAGGCGGAAAAGAAGGCGGCATCTGGGCATTTTCATTTGACGGCAGGACCGCAACCCAACTATGGACGGGCTCTCTCTCAGACAAAGTTACTGAAATTGCAGGGCTTGACATCGATGAGGACGGCAAACAGGAAGCAGTCATCGGCGATGACCAAGGCAACGTGGCGGTCTTTACCGAAAACGGCACGCGCAATAACCTACCGAAACATTCCACCGGCATTACCCGTGTGGACATTGGCAAACTCGGCGGCGACCGCTACGTGGTCATTGCAGATTACAACGCAGTGCAAGTTAACAAAGTAAATTTCAGTTCCATTCCCGGTTTCCAATTTACGCCGCTGGTTGTGGGACTGGTCGTCTCCGCGGTCTTCCTCATCATTGCAGCCATTCTTGCATCCATCCCGCCGAAACCTGAAATGAAAGTTTCGTTCCAGGATACTAGCAAAGAATCACTTGAGGCACAGCGCCGCATGCTGAAAGAATCCATCGCAGATGTGGAACGCCTGCGAAAATCAGGCGAAATGAGCGGGGATGCATATCTCGCCCGTCTCAAGCGTCTGCGCGCAGATCTGGCAGATAACGAAGCCGCCTACAAAACTGCGGGACATTCCATCAAAGTGGAAACCTTTGCCTGTCCACACTGTGGCGGCATCCTTGAACTCGGCATGGATAAATGCGAGTACTGCGGGCAGGTGATTCTGTCGTAAAAAATCAAGCATTGTCCGGGGCAAAATAAAAAGGAGCTGGGATTTCCAGCTCCTTTTTATTTCAGGCACATTTATCGTGTTGCAAGCACATACCGCTTTCCGTGTACGGCCAGCAAATTACAATCCGATACTTGCCCGCATTCCGTACAGTATTTTCCATCAGGACCGATCTCAAGCAATTTTCCTTTTTGCACCAACAAATCAAGCATGGACAAAACTGCGCTCGGCTGTGCTTTAATCGCATTGCTGATCTCGAATAGACTCAAGCCGTCTTTTTTTTCTTCCAACAGGAGCATTAATTGCGAAAGCATACTATCCCAATCCAAGCAGCTTTCCGCCTTGAAAAATAATGAAAGCCGCAATCCACGCCACAGCTGTTTGATACATCGCCGAAGTGACGGCCCACGAGCTTCCAAACTCATGCTTGATCGCACCCAGTGTAGCTACGCAAGGAACATACAGCAACACAAAGACCAGCAAGGCGGTAGCGGTTAATGGAGTGAAGTTTTTCTGCAGGGCAAGGCTAAGAGCCGTATCCTGTGTTTCTGTGTCTTTATCTACCAAATTCACGCCAGGAATAATGCTGAGAAGAATTTTTCCCGAGCTGATAGTTGCATCGACAAAGCCGCTCCCTGCACGGAGCAAGTCTTCGCCAAATGTCGTAACGGTGGCGCCTTCTTCTTCAACGGCGTCGCTGAGATAGATCTGGCTCATGGAACTGACCACGATCTCCTTCGCCATGAAACCTGTCACCAACGCGCCGCTTGTCTCCCAGTTGCCAAATCCCAGCGGAGAGAATACAGGCGCGATCATGCCGCTCACTTTTCCAAAATAAGAATCGCGCTGTTCGGTCACGCCCCACGGAAGGTTGAGCAGCAGCCACATCACCACAGAGGCGAAGAGAATTGTCGTCCCAGCCTTGCGGACAAACTCACGCGTGTTCTCCCACATGTGGATCATCACGCTCTTAAGCGAAGGCTGACGGTACGGCGGCAACTCCAACACGAAAGCAGACGAAACATCAGGCTTGAGGATGGTGCGGGTGAAAACCAAACCAGCTATCATGGCGACGATAATCCCCAAGGCATACATCGCCCAAATCACTGTGCCAGCGCTGCCGCCAAAGAAAGCCAATCCAAAAACCACATAGACAGGCAGGCGCGCTGAACAAGACATCAACGGGACAAGCAGGGCGGTGAGGACACGGTCACGGCGGCTGGCAATTGTCCGTGTGGCGTAAATGGCAGGGACAGCACAGCCAAAGCCAAGGATCATCGGGATGAACGATTTGCCATGCAAGCCCACCACGCGCATAAAACGGTCCATCACGAACGCCGCACGAGACATGTAACCAGAGTCTTCCAGCAGGGCGAGGAAAAAATATAGGATCAACAACCCGGGGACAAAGACCAGCACGCCTCCCACGCCGGCGACGATTCCGTCAATGACGAGAGAATGCATCCAGGCTGGAGCAGATGTCAGGTCAAGAATGAACGAAAATAACTTTGCTATCGGGCCGTTGATGACCGCATCCGTCCAATCCAAAAACGGCGCAGATACATCGATCACAAGCCTGAACATGATATACATCATCGCAAAGAAGAATGGCAGACCCAGCCACTTGTGCGTGACAATATCGTCGATGCGATCCGTGAGAGTGATACGGTCAATCAGCGGGCGATGCAGCGACTGACGCACCACACCATTAATATAACCGTAACGACGGTCGGCAGTGAGTAAATCCACATCATCCCCAAGCATGGACTTTAATTTTTCCGCGCCTTGTTGCGCGGCTGCAATCACCTGCTCCCCGCTGGTCATTCTCTGCACACGAGAAAGAATATCCGCATCACCTTCCAATAATTTAATTGCCAGCCAGCGCTGCGGATAATGACCGGTATCAAATTTAATTTCTTCAAACAAAGCAAGAAGATGTGAAATCTCACGCTCAAGTTTGCCGCCATAATCCAAACGGAAAAAGGTTTGTGTGGTATTCACGCGCTTACCTTTTGCCAACTGCTTCAACGGCTTTTGAGATCAGTTCATTGATCCCCGCTCCGCGATTCGCCGTGGTGGAAACTACCGGGATTTCACCCAACAAACGCGAAAGAATTTCGAGATTGATCTTTGCGCCGTCTTTTTGCAAAGCATCGGTCATGTTCAACGCCAGAACTACAGGCACATCCAATTCTAAAATTTGAACGGTTAAATACAAGTTTCTTTCAAGGTTGGTTGCGTCCACTACATTGATGACAACATCGGGGTGCTCTCCAATGATGTAATCACGCGCAACAATCTCTTCCGGAGAGTATGCGGTCAGGCTGTACGTACCGGGCAGGTCCACAACATTAATATTCAAATCCCCAAACTTAATTTCGCCTTCCTTTTTTTCAACCGTTTTACCAGGCCAGTTGCCTGTGTGTTGATGTAAGCCTGTCAACGCGTTGAAGATCGTCGTCTTGCCTGCGTTTGGGTTGCCCGCCAACGCAATTGTGAAATCAGCCATTTGAGTCCTCGCGTAAAACCACGTCGATCTGCGCAGCTTCCTCTTTTCGCAAAGCAAGGTGATAGCCTTTGATGAAATATTCCACAGGGTCGCCCATCGGCGCGTGACGTTCGATCAAGATCGTCTCCCCTTTAACAATTCCCATTTCAATAAAACGCCTGCGCAGCGCACTCGCCCCGTTAATTCGAGTAATGATCGCACGCTGACCAGGTTGAAGTAAATGAAGTTGAATTGAATCTGGCATGAACATAGTTCCTCATTTATCGATTTTTTTCACAAGCACAAACTCCGCCATGGAAAGCCCCAACGCAACATCTTTCCCGCCAACATGCAAAGTCAGCGGACCCTGCATTGGCGCAACCTCTATTACTGTTACCACACGCCCCGGCAGAATGTTTTTTTCCTGCAAATATTTGAGCACATCCGTCGCAGTGGCATTTACAGCCAGCACCTGCGCCATTTCCCCAAGTTTTGCTTCGCTCAATGGCATTGCATCCAAAGGCTTAAACGAACCGTCTGCAGCTGGAATGGGATTTCCACGCGGACAAGTCTGCGGATTGCCAAGAAACCCAGCCAGCGCCTCGGTCACTTCAGGCGCAGTGGCATGTTCCAGCGAACAGGCAAATTCATACACCTGCGACCACTCGATCTTCAAGTGATCGTACAAAAAGCATTCCCACAAGCGCTGTCGGCGCAGCACATTGCAAGCCACTTCGCGTCCTTTTTTTGTCAGGCGCACTCCCTTGTATGGAATGTGCGAAACCAACCCCTGCTCACCCAAGCGCCGCACCATCTCGTTCACCGAAACAGGCGTCACATTCAAACGTTCCGCGAGGCGGGCAGCAGCGATTGCGTCCTGGCCGCCGAGTTCTGCCATTGCTTTTAGATACATTTCCGTGCTTTCGCTAAGGTGCATTACTGTCATAAGGCAAACCTTCTAAAAAATGTTATGGTTGACCTTATTATTCCAGACCGCCCAACTTTTCGACATGGAAGGATGTCACAAGCTTATTGTGAAAAAAGTTACATCGCCTCTCCCCGCCCTGAGACTTGATTCTGCATAAAAAAACAGAGTCCACTCTAAGAGTAGACTCTGCAAATTTTGGGCAACCAACTTTACGGTCATTTAAGAGGCGGGAGTTTGTTCCCTGTCCCTTTTTTCGTCACTTCCACCCAAATTGATTGCGAAAGTTCATATCCGATAATATGATCATGCGGTTTCATCTGCAAGCGCAGCGGACCTTGAAACGGCGCGCAGCTCAACAGATGAAACGGGGTGCCAGGCACAAGACCCAGATCGGCAATGTAACGTAATTTGTCGGGGTTGTGTGTGCGCACGCGGCTGACAATACAATCCGACTCGGACGGAACATTCACGAGCGGCTCGTCCTTCACAACAGGCATCACACCGTCTTTGGAGGGAATCGGTTCGCCGTGCGGGCAGCGTGTGGGACGCCCCGCCAACTCAAAGACACGATCCTCGATCTCATCGTTGATCCCCTTCTCAAACACATCGGATAATTCATGCGCGGCAGCCCAGTCATATCCCATGACCTTCACCAGAAAAACTTCTGTAAGACGGTGGCGGCGCAGCGAAGGCATGGCAATCTTTTCACCTGCTGGAGTGAGGCGCACGCCGCGATACGGTTCATGTACCAAATAGCCACCTTTGTTCAAACGCTTCACCATCGTTGAGATCGCCTGCGCCGACGATTCGATATGCGAACTTAAAAGCGAAAGCGGAACCTGTTCATGGTCTTGTTGCAGGCGGTAAATTTCTGCCGCGTATCGTTGCATTGCTAGGCTTGTAGACATGTAATAATTCAAACTCCAAGGCACAACCATTAAGGTTGAAGTAATATAGCTAAATTTTATGAAGAATATCTAGTTTATTGGAATTTCGAAATTATACTACACGCCTGTCCAAGAACCGCGAACCCCGTGAGCTCCACTTTCCAAAGATAGAGTTTGCTATAATCACTGCATGTCCAACGATCTTTTCGACCACGCGATGAATGAACGCCTGAAGACAGAAGCGCCGCTTGCCGCGCGGATGCGTCCGCGCACACTTGAAGAATATATCGGACAGGAACATATCATCGGCGAAGGAAAACTTCTACGCCGCGCCATCGAAGCTGATAAACTTTTTTCATCCATCATTTTGTGGGGACCTCCAGGCACTGGCAAAACCACGCTTGCACAGGTCATCGCCAACACCACCAAAAGTCATTTCACCACCATCTCCGCCATTCTGGCAGGCAAAGCAGATCTGCGTGTTGTTATCGACGAGTCTCTCGAACGCAGGCGCCTGCACAACATCCGCACCATTCTCTTTGTAGACGAAGTCCATCGTTGGAACAAAGCCCAGCAAGACGCGCTTCTCCCCCACGTTGAGAACGGAACCTTCACCCTCATCGGCGCGACTACTGAAAATCCGTATTTCGAAGTCATCAAAGCCTTGATCTCCCGCTCACGCGTGTTTCAACTTCGCAATTTAAATCAAGCCGAAACTGGAATTCTCCTTGACCGCGCTCTTACTGATAAGGAGCGCGGATATGGAAATAAGCAAATCAGGTTCGATGAAGACGCGCGAGCACACCTGATCGAAGTGGCTTCCGGCGATGCGCGCAATGCTCTCAATGCACTCGAATTAGCTGTTGAATCCACTGCGCCAGATAAAGATGGAATCATCCATGTCACATTGGATGTGGCACAAGAATCCATTCAACGCCGCGCAGTGCTGTAC
>JACZJB010000252.1 GCA_014860805.1 Anaerolineales bacterium | reverse complement strand
CAGACGAGAAGGCCAGGTTGACCTTACTCACCGAAGCGCTGTTCCAGAACACCGGGTAAGGGGTTCCGGTAAATAATTCCGTAAACGCATTGGTGATGGCGAGCATCGGTTCCGGAATTGTAAAATCCCCGCTTTCGCTCTCCAGTCCCGGCTGATCGAGGCTCACCAGCCGGATGCGGGCGGCGGTGGAGGCAGTATTGGGAACCGTCCACGCATATTGCAGCGCCTCCGCAGGGTAGTTGTGCTGGATGGTGTCGTTCCACGTCAGGCCGCCGTCGAAACTCAGCAAGATTTTAATGCGCCCGGTGTTTTGGCGCTCCCACCGGATCGTCTGCACCGCACTGCCATTGAGGGTTTCGCCGCCGGCCGGAAAGGTGATGGCCAGTTCAGCCGGCAGGTTGCTCAGCGCTGAATAGCCGTCGTAGCTGCCGCCGCGGTACTTCGCAGGGTTGGCTTCAGGCAGGTTGCTGATGACGAAAATGTCGGTTTCGTCGGATAGGTAAGGATTATCGGCATCCCAGATTTTGATTCTGGCCTGGTCGGTGGACGCCGGCACAGTCCAGTTTTTAAATCCCTGCAAAGCGGGCACATTCTGAGCAAAGGTAGTCCAGTTGCTGCCGCCGTCGGACGAGTAGGCGAGGTTCACCTTGCTCACCGAAGCGCTGCTCCAGAACACCGGGTAGGGCGTTCCGGTGGCGAGTTGGCCAAATGCATTGGTAATCAGCAGCAAGGCATCGGGGATGGTGAAATCGTTGCTTTCGCTCTCTAATCCTGGCTGATCGAGGCTCACGAGCCGGATGCGGGCTGCGGTGGTCGGCGTATTGGGAACCGTCCAGCCGTATTGCAGCGCCTCTGCCGGGTAGTTGTGCTGGATGGTGTCGCTCCATGTCACACCGCCATCAAGGCTGTGGAGGATTATAATGCGGCCGGTGTTGCGCCGCTCCCAGCGGATCGTCTGCAGGGTGCTGCCCTGCAACAGTTCGCCGCCGGTGGGGAAGGTGATCGCCAGTTCGGGCGGAAGGTTGCTCAGCGCGCTGTAGCCGTCGTAGCTGCCGCCACGGAATTTGGCAGTGTTCATTGCCGGCATTTCCATGATGGTAAAAGGCTCCGACACCGCCGTCATCTCCGGGTTGGCGGCATCGCTGAGCCGGAGAAGGTACTCGCCGGGGGTGGCGGGCAACGGCCAGATTTTATAGCGCAGCAGGGCATTCACGCTGCTGAACAGCGTTGTCCATGAGTTGCCGCCATCGGCAGAAAGGGAGATATTAAGCGTGAAGATACAACTGCTTTGCCATTGGATGGCGTAAGCGTTGCCGGTGTGGAGTGTGCCGGGCTGCACGAGGGTGATGAACGGCTCGGGAATGGTGAACAGCCCCGAGAGGGCAAACACGGCGGGGTTTTCGCTGTCCGACAGGCGGATGCGCCCCTGCGTGGTGGGCTGCGCCGGTACTACCCAGTCGTACGACTGCGCCGTGGCGGGGTAGGCGGCATTGACGGTCTGCCAGGTGGCGCCGTTATCTGCGCTGAAGGCGATGGTAAGCAGGTTCACATTCTGCGACTGCCAGGCAATGGTGCGGGTGGACGCTCCATCCCACACACTGCCCGCTGCAGGCTGCAGCAGCGTGATGCTCTGCTGTCCCAAAGCCCCCACCGCCAGCGCCATGATAATAAAAAACAGGATATTTCTCATGGCTGTGGCTTTAGGGAAGTTCGGGAGCGTTTCTGACAAAACGGGCGCCTGAATATTCATTATAATAGACTGAATAGAATGATACTCTGGAGTATCTTAGGGAGTAAGCCTGAGACAAATTTTCTAAATACCCGTTTTTGTGCAGGTATTTTAATGAATTGGCATATCCGTGGTATGGAATTTCTCCATCCCCATGATTATCCTGGTATCCTCTGTAAGTTCCATCATAAGTCAATTCCTGCATACATTCTCCCATATTACCGCTAAGTTCCATTACCCCCCAATAGCTCTCGCCTGATGTGATCCGGTCTGTGTTTTCACGGGCAAAGATACCTGCACGGACAGGTCCTTGACCGCCATCGCCACCTGATAAACTTGCCGAACCCCTAATATTTGAATTTTCAGGTAATGGGAATTCAGTTCCATTTTCTTCGCTTGAAATCCCTGTCATGATTACACTGCTGGCCGTCCCCCAGGCATATTCATTCACCACCGGATTCAACGGCCCGCGGGCAGCCTTTTCATATTCCATGGCCGACATCGGGCGCAAGGCCATCCAGTCAGCCAGGGAAGCTGGTCTTTTATCTTCAAGATAATTACAAGCCCGGTCAGGGCGGGAGCATACATATTTCCCCTCCTGCAGGGTTATTGTAAAGCGGTTTTGGATGGTGTTGGGGAATAAATATGCGTTGCTGATCTGGTTAGGATTAAGTGTATTCAGGAAATCGGCATACTGCCCCTGCGTGGTTTCGTACTTCATGATGTAAAAAGCCTTATAGCCGGTAGGGAAGCGGGGGTTGTCAATCACGCCGTCGCCATCCCAGTCCATCCCCTCCTTGCCATGCACCCGTATGCCGATGAGTCTTGCCTGGTCATCTGCATCCCAGTGTGGATTCACCATCAGCGGCGCCAGGTAATCGCCAACATACACATAGTCGCTGGTTCCTTTTACCCGCCAGGAATAGTCACTGGCGGTGGTTCCGTTTCCATCGCCAAAGGCAAAGGGGCCTTCGGGGATATACACCATCTCGGTGGCATAGAGGCTTACTTCAATGTCTTCGGGCAGGGTGTCAAAGCCGTTCAGGCCGTAGTTCCATTTCAGGCGTGCGCCGGTGGCGGCAAAGGTTCCGCTGCCGGGGGAGTCGCGGTACATAAAGGCGCCCACGCCGTAGGGGGTGTCGTTCAGTGTGAGGCTG
>JACZJB010000251.1 GCA_014860805.1 Anaerolineales bacterium | reverse complement strand
CTAACTGAAGTTGGTGAATCATTTTCGCCAATTTCTGTTAAAAAGATATTCGATAATATGTTTAAGACCAAAATGATAAAAGGGATGTTTGAAGAAATAAACGTGGTAGTTTTCCCTTCTCAGGAACCCATTGAAAGAATCCTAAGTTTGCCATATTTGAAGAGGCTTGAAATAAGCCTGCTTAGACCTAACGACGACGATCTTGAGAGCGATGAAGCAAAAATATTGAAGAAGTTAGAAATGGAACACGCTAAAAGAAAGGATGTAATATTAACTGCCATCCCTAGGGACGGAATAGTGCCAAATAACGAGACCAAAATACTAGCAAGAGTTGCAAGTCATAATGGATTTGTGAAAGCTAACGGGTACAATGAGAAAGATGAGAGGGTTTTCATCTCTACGAAAGACCACCCATGGGAATTTACCGTGCAGTTCGATCCCACGCAGCCTCCCGATCTCGATGTATTCAAACAAACTGTTTCAGAAATTGCATCTAAATTTAAACGCAGCACTAAAGCATAAGATACGCTTTGGGGAAAAATGAAAAGTTATTTTTCTTCCTATAAAGGTGTTAGAAACATCTTCCGGCGCTATTGGGATGTGTATGGGGGGAGAAGTGCGCTTTTTCGGTCCCCGTACTTCCAGTTGTCTGCTGTATTGGCCGCTGTCATGTTTCCCGCTTGGTTACCTTCTTGGGCGGATTCAAAATGGTGGGAACTTGTAATCTCTATCATGCCTAATGTATTAGGATTTTCTCTAGGGGGGTATGCTATCTGGCTTGGATTTGGTAGTGAAAAATTTATGGCTTTTCTCTGTGCCAAAGAAGAAACCGAAGAGCGATCCGTATACATCCACGCTAGCTCCACTTTTTTACATTTCATAATACTTCAGGTATTGGCGCTGTTGACAGCGTTGATCGCCAGATCAATGTTTTTTACTGTGGATGAAACCAATGTTTTAGTTGTGAAACTAGGTAGGATAGGGGTGGACGCCTATAATATATTCTGGATTATGGCGCATATTGGGTGTTTTGTTGGATATTGGCTATTTATATACTCGCTTTTAGCTGCATTGGCGGCCGCCATGGCCGTATTTCGTGTTTCTTCATGGTATGATATTTATCAAAATGAAAATAAACTAGAACCTACCACGGAAGATCTATTGAAAAAAATAGTGGATATTTTAGAAAAGAAATAATAAAGGTCGTTTGCGTGCCCGATACTGGCCCCGCGGGAGCAATCCGTAGGGGCTTTTTTGTTGGAATAAAACCATGAGTTGTTCTTGCTATGAAACTTGTTGCCTGGCATCGAGGATCTGCAATCGGTTGAATCGATAGAAGATATACCTCCGTAAAAGATTTTTCCTCCGGGAGGAAGGGCGCACCATCAGTGCATGCGACGTTCATTCGATGAGGCCGAAATGGGCACGCCTTCGCGGCGGGACGCAGATCTATTCCAAGGTGGTCGCATGAAGATAAACGTCGACATCCAAGGACTTGAGGCTACAGCCAAGAAAATCTTCAACCTCGAGAAGCAGATCCGGTACGCAGGTGCCGTCGCCCTCACTCGTACCGCACAGGAGGTCCAAGCTGCCGCGATCGCCAACATCCGCAGGGAGTTCACAGTGCGCGGTAGCTGGCTCAGGACTGGCGGGCGCTTCGGAGTCGGCATCCAGCGTGCTACCAAGGACAATCTTCAGGCGGTGGTGGAGAACCGAGCGCCGTGGCTCGAAGCGCATGAGGAAGGGGAGGTCAGAACCCCCCGGGGTCAGCACTTCGCGATCGCACAGCCAGGCGTGAGGCGCACCAAGACCGAGGTGATCGCCAAGGCCCAGCGTCCTACGCGCCTAAAGCGGGCCTTCAAGATCGAGACGGATAGCGGGGTGCCTTTGCTCCTGCAGCGTGTGGGGCGTGGTGCTAGGTCTCTACTCCGTGTCATGTACCAATTGACGAGCCGTGCGAAGATTCGACCGGAGCTGAACTTCGTGAAGCAGGGGCGGGTCGTCGTGTTCAGGGTGTGGAAGCGGAACTTCGATGAAGCCCTTGCCCAAGCGCTCAGGACAGCGCGGTGAAAAGCACGATGCCTCATTGATCGAGTAGGTACTTCCGGCAAATGAAAGAACGCGGGTGACGCGCGACCCCGGCCCTTAGTTACAGACTTCCCAAAAATATTGATTTCGCTTCGCTTGGAGGCCACTTGAAAGTTGCCTTAATGCACCCGTCCAAGATCGTCCCGTATGCCCGTAACCCCCGGAAAAATCAGGCAGCTATCGCAACTGTGGCCGCCTCTATCCGCGAGTTCGGGTTCCGTCAGCCGATCGTCGTAGACAGCGAAATGGTCATCGTCGTCGGGCATACCCGGTACCTGGCCGCGCTCCAGCTCGGGTTGGACAAGATCCCGGTCCACGTGGCTGAAGGACTTTCCCCCGAGCAGATCAAGGCGTACCGGATCATGGACAACCGATCGCATGAGGATTCCGAGTGGGACGCCTCTCTCCTGGCGATCGAATTGACCGAGCTTCAAGATGCCGACTTCGACATGGATCTGACCGGGTTCGACGAGGACGAGATCGCCGAGAAGCTGGCGGCAGGGATCGTCGGGACGGCGGACTTAACCGACCCCGATGAGGTGCCGGAGCCTCCCGACGATGCGATCACACAGCCCGGGGACCTATGGATTCTAGGGGATCATCGGCTTCTGTGCGGGGACAGCTGCAGTCAGGAGGACGTGGACCGGCTCTTGGGCGGCGCGAAGATCCATCTCGTGAACACCGACCCGCCGTACAACGTCAAGGTCGAGCCCAGGAGCAACAACGCGATCGCGGCGGGGAACAGTTCGTTTACGAAGACGCATCACC
>JACZJB010000250.1 GCA_014860805.1 Anaerolineales bacterium | reverse complement strand
ATTTGGAATATCAGAGTATGATAGCTGAAAAATAGCATCTGAGATGGTAAAGTAGTGTTATAACTTTAATAAGAAATGGAGAAAAAAATGAGCATTGGAAAAATAAAATGGCAATCAGTTGTCTCAAAATACGCCTTCCCTGAAACGTGGCGCAGCTTGTGGCAGGTGTTCAATTCAGTCATTCCATTCTTTGTGTTGTGGTATCTGGCGTACCGCAGCCTGGAGATTGGATACTGGCTGACCTTCCTGCTTACGATTCCCGCCGCAGGATTCATGGTGCGCATGTTCATCATCTTCCATGATTGCTGCCACGGTTCGTTTTTTCGAACCCCGCTGGCAAATAACCGCCTGGGATTGTTGCTCGGTGTAGCGGTGTGGACTCCATATTACGCATGGAAACATTCACATGGCATTCATCACGCCACTGCTGGTGACCTTGATCGCCGCGGCATTGGCGATGTTTATACCATGACGGTGGAGGAGTATCTTGCCGCGCCGTGGTATAAAAAATTTGGCTATCGCGTCATGCGGAATCCGCTCATTCTGTTCACAATTGGCGCACTGATCGTCTTTGTGTTCGGTCATCGTTTCTGGGAAAAAGGCGCAGGCAAGCGCGAAAAGAACAGCGTAATATGGACCAACATCGCTTTGTTCGCTTTTGTCAGCTGGACGATCTATCATATTGGCTGGCAGGCTTATCTTTTGGTTGAGATCCCGATCCTGCTGATGGCGTGCGGTACCGGTGTATGGCTGTTCTACGTGCAGCATAACTTTGAGCCGACGTATTGGGAGCGTCACCAAAATTGGGAGTTCTTCAAAGCGGGTATGGACGGCAGTTCCTTCTACAAACTTCCCAAGCTCTTGCAGTGGTTTACTGGCAATATCGGTTTCCATCATATCCATCACCTCAGCCCAAAGATTCCGAACTACAAGCTGGAGGAATGTCATAATGAAAATCCGATCTTCCAGATCGAACCGCTTACTTTCAGGGACAGTTTGAAATCACTTTATTTCCGTCTCTGGGATGAAAAAGAAAAAATGCTTGTCGGCTGGCGCGCTGTAAAAAAATATAGGATGCAAACTCAGGGCGATAAGGTATAAATAAAAAAGGACTGGCTTCAAAAGCCAGTCCTTTTTTATTTATCTATTAGATCGCTTTTTCACGCAATACCGAGCTGATATAGTCCATGCTTGCTACCACGATGGCAATGGCAAGCATTTGGGCGCTGGCGGCGCGGTAATTGAGCAGGTTGATATTCTGCTGAAGCAGGAAACCGATCCCGCCGCCGCCTACAAAGCCGATAATGGTGGACATACGCACGTTAATATCCCAGCGGTACATGGTGTAGGAAATATAGGGAGGAACGATCTGTGGGATGACTGCATAGATGATTGTCTGCAGGCGGTTGGCACCTGTGGCTTCAATCGCCTCGAGCGGACCCGCCAGAATGCTTTCCACTTGTTCGGAATACAACTTTGCAAGGCTGACGATGGTATGCAGTCCCAACGCCATCACACCCGCGAACGGACCAATACCGACCGCGATCACGAAAACGATCGCCATGACCAAGGCTTCCACCGAACGCAATGCATTGAGGAAAGTGCGCGTAATGGAATAGATCACCAGGCCAATGGGCAGGGAATCTTTGGGTTTGGTAAATGCAGCGAGCAGGAGACCAGCAAGCGCCCCAACCGCCATTGGACCCCAAAGGGTGTATATCGGTTCGCCGATTTCATACAACCATTCCACCAATTGCCCGAGCAGCCCCATGATCGTAACTCCAGCCAAAGTGGTCAAGATCAGATTCAAGGTTTTTATACCGGAACCGGGCAGCCTCTCCGTGCCAAGTTGACCTGCACGTCCCAAGATACTGCTGAGCGTACCGCCAGCTGCGAGGGATCCCAAAGCAGGTGTTATGATGGCAACAATATCTCCCACTTGAAATAGAAAATATCCGAGGAAACTGAATGACCCAAGAGAGGTTTCGAGCACTTTGCCAAGACTCATTGCCAGGCTGGCAAGTTGGAACAATCCATAAAAACTGACCAGCACTGCCAGCAGAATGACACTCAGACGGGCAAACTTCGTGGATTGACTCGGGACTGTGACTTCCTCCTGCGGGAGTGCCCAACGCAAGCCGATCCACGCCAATGCAGGGGATGCGACAATGCTTATTAGGTTGACCCAAATGTTCGAGCCGATCGATGCGCTAAAATTCCCAACTCCGCGAACAGCCAGGTATCCGATCAGGATACCGATCGGCCAGCCCAAAACGGAAAGGGAGATGCTGGTCAATGGACTCTTTACCGTCTTCATCAAATTGCGCGCGGCGATAAAGCTCAGCGGTATAGCCAGGAAAGTACCAAAGACCGTTGCCAGAAGCGCAAGGAACACAGTCTCAACGATCTTGTTCCATGTATCATATGCGGTTTGAGAAAAGTGTGGCGCACCGACATTCCTGCGAAGCGTGGCGCGAATAAATTGGGCATCGTCACTGATCCGGTCGGGAATTTTCATGTTTATGACGAAATGCCCATCGGAATCGGTTTGAGCGTTTTCACGGCCAAGGGAAACAATGTTGGCTGGGTCATTGCCGGGCACAAAGCGGATGGGACCTACGGTGAGCGGGGCAAAATTGAAACCCTCCACTTGAACGGTTTCACCGGGCGCGGCGCAGGACGGGGTGATGACAATATAGGGATCAGATGCGCTTCGTTCCGGCGCTGAAACCTGACCGCCGTCCGAAGGGCAGGGGACGTAAATGGGGTAGTTGACAACTTCTTCAACCTGATCGTATTCAAAGATTTCAGGCTGCGCCAAAGCCCGCGTAACACGAATGAGACTTTGCTGGCGGTTTTTGCTGCGGAGTTCTTCCAGGTCCACCTTGGTGATCTGAAAGCCGTACGCAAAAATGATCATGGCAAAAAGTGCGAACAGGCCGGTTTTTATGGAATTCCACGGGGAGGCTTTTTTATTGTTTTTCATGACGGCTTATCCTACCCTTTCCGCATCGCGGCCGTAAATTTCTTTGAATTTTTTATCGTCAATATCTTTTGGCAGGCCTTCATATACCAGCTTGCCTTCATTGAGAGCCACCACCCGGTCTGCGTAGCGGTGCACGAGGTCGAGAAAATGCAAGCTGCACAACACAGTGACAGAATCGTTTTTGTTGATATCTTCCAGATGGGTCATGATGCTGTGCGCGAGGACTGGGTCCAGGCTGGCAACCGGCTCGTCGGCCAGGACCATTTTCGGATCCTGCATGAGCGCGCGCGCAATGCCGACGCGTTGCTGTTGTCCGCCGCTCAGTTCATCTGCGCGTTGATAGGCTTTTTCGGCAATCCCCACCCGTTCCAATTGTTTGATGGCTTTCTCGATATCCTCTTTTGGAAAACGGTTCAACAGACTCCAGGCAGGGTTGACGTAGCCCAGTCTGCCTGCAAGTACATTGGTGATCACTTTTGAGCGGTGGACAAGGTTGAAGTGTTGAAAGACCATGCCGATCTTGCGCCGGATGCGGCGCATCTCTTCCTGTGATGCGGCAGTGATATCTTCGCCGTTCCAGAGAATCTGCCCTGCGGTTGGTTCGATCAGACGGTTGATGCAGCGCAATAAGGTGGATTTGCCCGATCCGCTCAGCCCGATGACTGCCAGAAACTGGCCGTCCGGGACTTCAAAGCTGACGTTATCAAGAGCCTTTACTCCACCATCGTAAATTTTGGTCAGGTTTTTAATTTGAAGCATGGTGATATCCTGAAAGCTATGATGCAGCGCAGCGACGCGCTGAAAATCTTTAAAGTCTATTATAAAATATATCTGAAGTTAATCTCTAAACTGAAACCCTAAAGGTCTATCGTGCAAAATAATGTGCCTGTGATTGCAAAAGAGACCTTTAGGGTTTTTAGGTTAAGAAAAATGGGGCAGGGATTTTATCCCTGCCCCATTTTTACGAACGATGGAATTTATTCGGGAAGCTTGTAGCCAGTAGCTTCAACCATGGCGCGAACCATGTCATATTCGGCGTCTGTGGCGGGAGCAATGCCAGACCAGCCGTAGAAGTCAGCGGAGCCGATGGAGGTTCCCCAGGCTTCGGTTCCAGCAAATGCCACGAGGGCATCTTCGATCTGAGTGCGAATTTCGGCGGGGAACTCGGGTCCGAAGGACAGGGTGTCATTCGGGATGGCTGCGGACACAGCGAGGATGCGGACTTTCTGCATTACATCGGGAGCCTCGGTGCGGATGTTGGCGCGGGCATCGAGAACACGATAGCCGTCGCAGAGCAATTTCTTGCCTTCAGCATCGGGAGCGCAGTTGGGGATCACTTCGGCAGGAATCTCGTACTGTTCGAGAGATGTGATCTTGCCGGCTACGAAATCATCATAGGTGAAGATGGGAGCGCCTTCGGGGCTCAAAGGAACACTGTAGAAGACGGTACCGAAATCAACTTCTCCGTTGTACACAGCGGTGACGGTCTGGTTGTGGCCGCCGGTCTGGACCTGCTCACCGGGGGTGATGCCAGCTTCGGCTAATTCAACAGCAGGAACCATGTAACCAGATGTGGAACCCTGGTCGCCATAGCCCCAGGTCTTGCCTTCGAGGTCGGCGAGGGACTGAATATCGCTGTCGCGGGCGACGATGTACTCAGCCCAGTAGACAGGATAGCCGAAGCGGATGGCCTTGAAGGCAACATCCACACCGCACAACTGGCTGGCGATGGCGTATCCGAGGCCGGGGATGAAGGCCATGGTGTCCGCAGGGGAGGCACACATTTCTTCAATGGTCGCGGCATAGGAAGTCGGGACGGTCACTTCGAAGGTTAGGCCGGTGGCTTCGTTCAAAGCAGCAGCCATTACTTCACCACCGCTCACGATGATATTCGCATCCACAGAGGGGACGAACAGCACTTTGATGGGATGTTCGGGAGAACCGATGGCAGGCATGGGGGGTTCTGTGGGAGCGGGAGCTTCGGTGGGGGCTTCGGTCATTGGGGCTTCCGTGGCTACGGGAGCTTCTGTCGCCGCGGGGGCGCAGGCGCTGAGGATCATCGAAGCAGTTACGATGAGGGTCAGCAGTACAAAATACAGACGTTTGTTCATTTCTTCTCCTCTTACAGGTGTATAAAGGTTTATGGGGTGATGTCACCCCTGACTTAAAGATGATAGCTCAATTTATAAGTATGAACAAGTACGCTTTTCTTAAAAAATGGGTATGTATTGCACTGTTCGCGGGCAGTGATAATTGTTCAGTACCCATAAAATAAAATGTATATAAAACAGTAAACTCCCGTTTTAACAGGAGTTTACTGTTTTATAGTCTCTCTTTCTTAATGTGACGATAACTCTTTTCCCAGCTGAATGACCTCCCTTGCCAGTAGGTCAAAATCATCATGTGTGCTGCGGTGATTGGCAATTGCAATTCTTAAACAATATTTGTCGTTAAGAGTCGTGTAGGATGGCGCGGCGGTCCCTTTTTCGTGGAGCTGCATGAGAATCTCTTTGTTGAGCGTATTGAGCGCGGCTTCATCCAGTCCTCCGGGGTTGAAGCGGAAGCAAACGATGTCCATGCCGATGGGGGCAAGCAGTTCAAGGGTGGGTTCGAGGCGGATCAATTCGCCAAAGTAATGCGCCTGTTCCACATTGCGGTCGATCATGCGCCCGAAGCGGTCCAGCCCATGCTCTTTGATGGACATCCAAACTTTCAGCGCGCGGAATTGACGCGAGAGTTCCAAACCATATTCGCTGAACCAGAGATGTCCGGATGCCAGCCCGCGGGTTTCGTGAGCCAGATATTCAGGCGTAAGGGAAAATGTGCCGCGATGGGATTTTTCAGAACGCACGATGACGCAGCCCGCCTCAAATGGAATGTGCATCCATTTGTGCAGATCAAGCCCGATGGAGTCTGCGCGTTCCATCCCAGCCAGTTTGGGCCTCACATTTTTTGAAAGCATGGCCACGGCTCCGATGGCGCCGTCCACATGGAACCAAAGGTCTTCCTGCTCGCATAGATCTGCCAGTGCGTTCATATCATCAATGGCGCCGGTGTTGGTTGTGCCCGCGCTGCCGATCACGCAAATAGGACGAAGCCCCGACTTGCGATCATCCGTGATGCTTTGCTTTAGGAGTTCAAGGTCAATGGAATAATCTGCCTTGACCGGGATTTTTCGCAGATTGTCATTGCCAAGACCCAGCAATTCAACAGCCTTTTGATTGGAACTGTGCGCCTCACTGGATGTGTACACGATCAATTTCTGCGGCGACGCCTGCATGCCCAAAGCCCGAACATCGATCCCAGCTTTGACATTTCTCGCTACCGCAATGCCCACAAAATTGGCCATTGACCCGCCGCCTACGAGCAGCCCGCTTGAGTCTTTTGGAAAGCCGACCATCTCTTTGATCCACTTGATGACCTGATCTTCCACCAGGTTCGCTGCATGGTTTCCCCCGCCCAGGTTGGGATTCATGATCGCGGCCATGAAATCAGCCAGCGCGCCGAACACAGTTCCGGCACCCATATACCAACCCCAAAAGCGCGGATGGATATTTCCCATCGGATACGGAAGGATGGTTTCCGTAAATTCCTTGTAGGCGGCGTCTGCACCGAGCGGTTTATGCGGAGCAGGCACATCGAACTTTGCCGCCACCTCATCCGGCACCGGCTGCCAGACGGGGCGTTCACGTACGGTCTGAAGATAGGTGATGGCATCGTCCACCATGCGGTGTGCGAGTGCGCGCATCTCATCCCAATTTTCAGGGTCGAGGGTTTCGTATGTTTGATGGGTTTTGTTCATTCGTCTCCTTCATTGCAGTAAATATTTTCTAAAGGCAATGGATATTCGGGCTATCATACTCCAAAATGAAACGGAGAGATTGTCAACCGTTTAAGAACGAAAATCCCCCTGCCGAATGGCAGAAGGGATTCTTGTTGTTTCTTACTTTCCACTACTTCGCTTTCATTCGATTATTTCTCGCATTATGTTCCACTTCTGCGAGTCCCAGCACTTCCATCAATGGCGGGATGTACATGGCGAAGCGTCCGCGAAAGCCTTTTTTGAGTCCATACCAGCCGCCAATGGGATTCTTGGACGAGCGCGCCCAATGTTCCACCGTACCTTCGACCGTTTCCTGCTTCTCATCCTTGCTGCCCAGTTCCATCCAGTCGCCGTGCTTTTTCAACATAGCGTGCAGGTCTGCAAGGCAGCGATAGTCATAGTGCAATACGGTTGAGCCCACTGTGCAGACGATGATTTCCTTCCCATCTTTTGTATCCACGTACATTTCATAGTCTGATGTTTGGGGAGGTGTTTTCAATTTCCACGGATTATCTTTTGTTCTCTTTTCCATGATGGTTTTCCTTTCTCACTTTTTGGAACCTTGAATTAATTCCGCTTCCTTCTTCAGGTCCGCCGCAAATTGCTCGAACGATTGATCGAAAGAGGGAATCATGCCAGCGAACAATGGGAACAACGGCCCTCCGATCTTTTCGGACATGGTGAAGAGCAAGCCGCTTGCGCCTTTTTCAAGCAAATAAACGCGGCTTCCCATGGCGTCACCCCATACTAACTTTTTTTCAGGCACAAATTCTTTTATTTTCAATTTGAATATCCGTTTTTCGTCCAGAGTAGACTTAAGCTCAATACTCGCGCCTGCCTTGATCTCCCCTGTCAACGAAACCACGGTGGAATTCCAGCGTGGAAAATCAGATGCGCGGGTCAGCAAAGACCACACAATCGACGGATCCGCCTCGATCTTCACGCTGACGGTTGTTTCCCGGCTGAACATTCTCTTCTCTGTAACTGCTTTTGGATTTGTCTGTTGATTCATTTCTAAACTCCTTTTCTTATTTAGACGAGCGGGAGACTGAAAATGATAGGCATTATTCCCCCAGATATTTTTCCATCACCTGCCTGTTATGTTCCAAATGGTGTAGTTGTAATTCCGCCGCCCCAGATTCAAAAGGATCGAGTTCCTGCAGGATTTTCATCCGCAAATCGAACAATTCTTCTTTGCTTTTGTTTTCAGCATCTTTTGCCATCTCGATCTTCACCAGTTCCTCCTGCGCCTTTTGTTTGGGATTAAAGATGCCGTTCAATTCTGTGCACTGATGACAGATTCCCTGTTTGTTGATCAAGGCACAGCGATGGTCAAAAATTTCGATCATTTTGCTGCGGCTCACATGTAAATAATATTTCACCATTGCTTCTGTCAGCCCAAGAATTTGGGCTATTTCCCGTACCTTGAAACCATATACTTCCTTGAGCAGCAGCGCGAGGTGCTCTTCCAGCGGAAGGGATTTGGAGACGCAGGTAAAACAGAAAGCGATATGCTCCTTGATCTCAAACTTCCCCTGCGGCGATGTTTCTCTAATCTGCATGGCTTCCTGAAAGAACTGACGATTTCCCAGCACTTCCTCCCTGCAAATATCCGTCACGGTTTCAGGCCATCTCTTCTTTGCCCTCAACAAATCTTTGGCAAGGTTGGATGCAATGCTGAAGACCCATGTCTTCAAAGATGATTCCCCTCGAAAAGTATTCAGCTTTGAACGGGCTTTGATGTAGGTCTCCTGAACAATATCTTCAGCATCCTGCACACTGGCAGTTATTCGCAAGATAAAAGATTTCAATTCTCCTCGAAAATTTTCGAATTCTGTCGTTAACTGATCTGAGGTCAAGTAGTACCTTCCTTTTTTATATACAACGTTCAATAAACAAAAATCCCCTTGAAGAGACGCTTCAAGAGGGATTTTTATAGACCGATTATTACTTGGCTGCGGACAGCCCTTCCCCGTACAACTTGCGGTGTACCACACTCAACGCGCGGACTTGCTCCGCCGCATGATATGAAGACCGCACCAGCGGATTCGACTCGACCCACTTGAAACCGATCTCCATGCCGAAGGCTTTCAGTTCGGCGAATTCTTCCATGGTGTAATAGCGTTCCATGGCAAGGTGTTTCTTGCTCGGCTGTAAGTACTGACCGATGGTGAGAATATCCACACCCCAGCTGCGTTGGTCGCGCATCACTTGTTTGACTTCATCCATGGTTTCGCCGAGTCCGAGCATGATGCCCGATTTAGTAAGTACATCCGGGTCGAGCTTTTTCGCATTGGACAATGTCGCTGCAGCCCATTCGTAATTATCCTGCGGCTGGACGGTTTTGAATAAACGCGGAACCGTTTCCACGTTGTGATTCAAAATCTCAGGGCGCGCATCCATGACGATCTTCAAGGCTTCGATGCTGCCTTTGAAATCGGGAATCAACACTTCAATGGAGCAGCCCGGCAGCACCTCACGGATGCGGCGAATGACCATGGCAAAGATCGGCGCTCCGCCATCGCGGCGTTCATCGCGGTTGACGGAGGTAATGACCGCATGTTTCAAGTCCATGGATTTCACGGCTTGTGCCACACGTTCAGCTTCGTTCCAATCCAACAGCGCGGGTTTGCCGTGTTTGATGTCGCAAAATGCGCAGGTGCGTGTGCAAACATCACCGAGCATCAGAAAGGTGGCTGTGCCGCTGCCCCAGCATTCGCCGAGGTTCGGGCACATGGCTTCTTCGCATACAGTGTGCAGCTCTTTCGAGCGCATCAGCACTTGCAGTTTTTCAAAGGTCTCGCCGGCAGGCGCGCGGACTTTGATCCAATCCGGGCGGCGCAATGGGCGCGAATTTGTTTCGGGTTTGACTCTGTCTCTCGTTGGTGTAGCAGGCATAAGGTCCTCTTGAGGCGCAACGATGTGGTTGCGTTATTTTTTCTTGACGATTAATTTCAATCCACGTACTTCGACAACTTCGATTTTATCGCCCTTACGGATCGATTCTGACCCGGTTGACAGTTCAGCGCTCCATAGCTCGCTGTCCACTTGAACCTGTCCCGCCTCATCGCTGAACGATCTGGCTGTTCCTGTTTTCCCAACCAATGACTCAGCCCCGGTCTGGACCGGCCTGTGTTGCGCGCGCAATGCGAGCAGAAGCACTCCAAAGAACAACAAGCCAAGGAATAGACTCATGCCGATCACAAGCGGGACGGATACGCGCTGGAATTGCGGCGTGCCCGGTGAGTTGAACAAAACGAGGGCGCCGACGATGAAGGATGCGACTCCAGCTGTGGTGAGCGCGCCATGTGTGGGCGCTTTGATATCAAGAATGAACAGGACAAAGGCGATGATGAGGAATAAAATTCCGAACCAGTTGACCGACAACACTCCCATGCCATACACCGCCAGGGTTAAGCAGACTGACCCAATAAAACCTGCCACCCATCCGCCTGGTGACGAGATTTCAATGAGCACGGCTTGCACGCCAATTGCCAGCAGCAGGAATGCAATATTTGGATCGGTGAGCAATAACAGCAGTTGTTCGATGAAACTGATGTTTAAATTTTGTGTGCGGATATTTTCCGTATTGAAGGTGTGGCGGCTGTTTTCCATTTGAACAGTGAAGCCATCCAGCGCCTGCAGAAGATCTTCGGTATCGTCCGAGATAAAATCGATGAACTTTGCATCGAGCGCTTCTTTCGCTGTCACTGCTTTTGCGTCGTCGATCATGGCTTCGGCAAGCTGAACGGCTTGTTCTCCGCGACGTTCCACCAATGTACGCGCCTTGGCCTTGAGATCTTCTTTGATCTTTTTTTCCAGCGTGGATTCAATGTTCGCACCTGAACTATCAATGGGGCTGGCAGCGCCGATTACAGTGCGCGGCGCCATGGCAGACGCGTGTCCGGCCATGGTGATCAACGCTCCGGCACTGGCTGCCTGCGCATCCTTTGGCGAAACATAGATCACCACCGGCACTTTACTATTGCCAATGGCTGTGATCATCTCGGACATGACACTTACGCTTCCGCCGGGTGTGTTCAATTGGATGATGAGTACTTCTGCGTTACGCTGCTCTGCAGTGGCAATGCCTCGTTTGAAGTACTCCAGCATCGGAGGCACGATCGGACCGTCCACTGTCATTACAATGGCAAGTGGTTCATTGCTTTGCGCGAAAGCTGGTTGAATAAATGTAAATGCGATCAGAAGTAAAAGGGCAATACGTGAAAGTTTCATGATTATTTCCAGGGTATCAAGTTATTATAATGGTTGTGGAGGGTATTATGGCAGAAACTGAGAAAAACCTAACGTTGCAAATTATCCTATCAAAGGGCAATGTCTCGCAGGTAGAACCGCCCGGTTGCAAGGAGTAAACATAAAAAGCGGACTCGTTTCGAGTCCGCTTTTTATGTTTGGGAAAAATATACTTTCTTAACTCACAGCAAGATAAAATGTGCGAATGCTCAGCAGAATTATCAAGACTCCCACCACAATCATCAATGTCTTTAAAGGTAATTTTTGTGCGAGCCTTGCAGCAATTGGAGCAGCAATTGCCCCGCCGATCAACAGGCCAAGGATGATCCGCCAGTATTCGCTAAAGTTCAGCGTAAATATAAACAAAATGGATTGACCCAAGGTAATGAAGAATTCCGAAAAATTCACAGAGCCGA
>JACZJB010000249.1 GCA_014860805.1 Anaerolineales bacterium | reverse complement strand
GCGCGATAGAACTTCATGCCGGGTAGTTTACTGTTGAGAACGTTTGAAAGAATCAAGGCGGGGATCACGCTCAGGGGAACAGCGAACAGCACATAGGTCAGGGTGTTGCGAAGCGCGAGCCAGAAGAATTTGTCGGCGGCGGCGAACAGGATTCCCCGATTTCCAAATATGAAGCGTCCCACTTCGTCGTAGATTTTGATGTCAACGACGTCACGGGCAAGCTGGTCCGGAGAGGCAAGCGTCACAAACTTAATGTTGAGAAGGCGCGCATAATTCTCGAGACCGATCCAGTTGGGTGTGCGGATCGCATCTGAGTCTGTGAAGGAGAAATAAAAAGAAAGCAGCAGGGGACCTGCAAAGAAGATCAAAAATCCAAGCAGGTTCGGAGAAAGAAAAAGCCAGCCGCTGATGATCTGTTCGTGGCCGGTCTTGACATTCAAGGCGTGCGCAACTTCCCTGCGTGACATGGACCAGATGGAGAAACCGAAGACCAACACTCCAAGGGCATACGCAATTCCCAGGGGCTGGGCAAGTTTCCCGAAGAAGTAGATCACGCCATTGACCACATCCACCTGCCACAAGAACAAAGCCAAACCACCGAACATCACCCAGCGGCTTACAATCTTGAGGCTGCTTTCAGCAGTATTATTTTTTGGGGGAAAGTATTCCTCCAACGCGCCGAGGAAATAACCAAGGATGGTAATACCGAGATAGGGAATGCCTCTACCAAAATTCTGCGCGAGAGCATCAATACCGATAAAGACTTCGCCAATGTTCAAGGCGAAAACGAGACAGGCAACAAATGCGAGATAATCCAACACGAGAGAGACCATGCGCCCGGCATGGTTGCGTTTTGAAATCTGGTACGCGCCGAATCCGCTGGACACAGATGCAATCACGGCTGCAATAGACAGTAGAATTTTTTGCCAGAGCGGCAAGCTTGCTCCTGTCCACAATTGGAACAAGGCTCCCGCAGCAACGAGAGCGAACAGGGAGCGCCATAGAACATGAACGCGCAATATCAAATTTGTCTGAGCGTCTATCTGTGACTGAGTTGTCATAGTCTCATCTCCGTGAATCGGGGCATCAGGACAACGATACAAAAAAATCTCGAAACTGCAAAATAACTTTGCGGCTTGGGGATTTCTTTGTACCCAGAGAGTGGGGCAGGCAAACTTGCCTGCCCCACAATATTATAGGATATTACTTATTTATCGAAGGCTTTGTTAGCTTGGTCACAGATCGTGGCGCCAAAGTCATCCACAGTGGTTGCACCAGTCAACACACCCTGAATGGCAGGTCCCATGATCTGATCGAACTCAGGCCAGGAGCCAGCCCACAGCGGACCTTCAGCGGTCGGGTTGGCGGCGGGGGCGATGCCATTCAAGAAAGCTTGATTGTTGGCGGGAGGAGTGAAAGTGAGGAACGAATCGAGCGCTTCTTGACTCACACGGCTGGGGATGTTTGCACCAAGGGCGGAAATCTTGCCTTGGGTTTGAGCGGTGGTGAGAGCCTGAACGAGAGCCCAAGCTTCTTCAGGGTGTTTGGTGTTTGCGTTGATCACATACGCACCCCAGAACAGCCAGTTACCAGGACCGTTGGGGCCAGCAGGGAGTTCAACGACATCCCAATTGAAATCCACGGTGCGGACGCCAGGGGTAGCCCAACGACCGTTCTGGAACATGGCAACCTTGCCAGCGCGGAAGACGGGTTCAGGATCTTCACCGTACGGAGTGGCGACATCATAATCCTGATAAAGGGAGCGCTGGAATTCAAGGCCAGCGAGGGATTCCTCAGTGTCGAGCGCGCAGGCAGCGCGGTCTTCGGTGAAGAAGCCGCCGCCGGAAGCGTTCAACCATACGCCGTAAGGACCCCACCAGGCGCTTGCGCCATAACCATAGATGTCGGAGCCGAGAGCGCGGGTAGCTTGGGCAACTTCAAGGAAGGCATCCCAATTCCATTCACCGTTGGCGGCGAGTTCGCGGGGATCAGCAGCTCCTGCTTCAGCGATCAAGTCCATGTTCAGGTAGAGAGCGAAGGTGGACACATCGCGGGGCAGACCCCAAACCGCACCGGAGCCGTCACCGGAAGCGCCTGTTTCGGGATTGTAGGTCAGGTGGAACATGGGACCTTCATAGAAGTTGGCCGCGGTGTAGCCTTCGGTTCCTTCAGCAAGGTCGGCAACATTGAGGATCAATCCACGAGTGGCGAAATCAGCAACGTCGGTTCCGGGGATCCAGAAGACATCGGGAGCGGTGCCCGCGGCAACTTCAGCGCGGAGCTGATCCTGGTAGTTCGCGCCTTCCGAGCCACCGGGTTCATAGGTTAAGGTAATGCCATCAAGTTCAGCATCCAGTTCGGTGCTGATCTGGCTGTAGACATCGATCTCTTCCTGATTATCCGGGCGGGTGCGCCAGCGGATTGAAACTTCTTCCCCCGAGCTTTCCGCGGGAGCTGAGGTGACAGCTTCTTCAGTAGCGGCGGGAGCTTCGGTAGCAGCAGGAGCTTCGGTAGCGGCGGGTGCGCCACAGGCAGCCAGGACGAACGAAGCAATTACGAGGATGCTCATAAGTGTTACGAGCAGGTTCTTTTTCATTTATTTCTCTCCTTGGAATTTGACAATTAAACGTACCACTTGCTTTTGTATTTTGGGGCTCATACTATCCTGAAGATGAACCACCTCCTTTACCAGTGGATTGACGAATCACCAATTGCGCAGGGAACTTTATACCCTGTAGGTCTACATTTTTTTTCTGGATGATGCTCATCAACATGCGGATCGCTTCCTGCCCGATCTGGGGCATATCCTGCCGCATGGTGGTCAGGGGCGGATCAAAATAGGACGACAACGGCATATCGTCCACGCCAATGACGGAGAGTTGTTGCGGCACTTGCAGATTCGCATCCCTTGCAGCGTGCAGCACGCCCATTGCCATGCGGTCGTTTTGGGCGAACACTGCCGTGGGGGGGAGTCCATGCTCGAGAAGGGCAACCAAGGCTGCCTGTCCGGAAGAGGCGGACCAATCTCCTTCAAACACGATTGACTTGTTGAAGGGAATTCCCGCTTCGCTCAAGGCACGGCGGTATCCTCCCGTGCGGTCTTGTGAACAATCTTCTGTCATGGGTCCCGTAACCAGCGCGATTTGCGTATGACCGAGCGAGATCAAATGGCGTGTGGCTTCGTAGGCAACACGTTCGTCATCAAGCGAGATCGAGCAGATCTTCTCATCGTGAGAGCGCGCACCCACGAACACCAACGGGAAATCACGCGGGATCAGTTTGTATCTTTCGTCAGCATACGGGTTAATAACGATCAAACCGTCCACCCGTCCGTGTCCCACCAGCTCATCCACCAGTTCGCGGAAAGCTTGTGGGTCGCTGGCAGAAGAGGACATGACAAAATAGCCATGCTGTCTGGCTTCTACTTCAGCGCCTTCAATGACGCTGGCAAAGGTATAGTCTGTAAGATTCGGGGAAATGATGGCAAGCGTATGGGTGGACCCGCGAGCCATCGAACGGGCAATGGCACTGGGATGGTAGCCCAAATCCTCAATAGCAGCCTCAACCATGGCGCGGGTTTCGGGGAGCACATCCTCACTACCGTTGATGACGCGCGAAACGGTCTGGTGAGAAACGCCCGCCTGGCGGGCAACATCGCGGATGGTAGGACGGTTAGGAGCCATTTGATATAATGTGAACGGTCACGTGAGCGGTAACATGAGTCTACAAAAAAATTGCCCCTTTGTCAAGTAGCAAATTCTACATTGAGGTGTTTTGATGGTGAAAATTAATATCCTCCCGCCCAAAATTCAAGTTTCTGCCCCACAATACACATGGGAATGGAATGCTGACACCGACCAAATTCACTTATATGACAAAAACCAGCATCTCATTTTCCATGCCCAGCACAAACCCCTGCCCGTAACCTCCCCTGCCCGGTTGGATTTTTCACACCCCAGCTACGAAATTCAGGATGCACAGGTCCGCATTACCTATCGTGGACAAAATCCCGCCTCATCCTTGACTGTGGCTTGGTCTTTCCACTCAGACTTTATCTCCCTCGAACCGCTCCTCCTCACTCTCCCGGCAAAGACAGAGCTTGTCAGCATCATCTACTTCCCGATCATGGAAGGCAACTCCTACAAGCCATCCATGTACAGCCATTATGCGGTTGTGCCGGGCTTGTGCATGAGCACCAATATCTCGCCTATCGTTGACTTGCATTCCCGCATAAACACCACGGCAGTCCTCGGCTCTGGCGCCATGCGCGGACCTGGTCTCACCCAACAATGGGGCTTGCCCGCGCATTACTTCTGCACCTTCAATACCGCCGACCACTGGAACTCCATCGGTGCAAAAAGTTTGCAATCTGAAGCCGCCTGTTGGGGACTCGCTGAACTCCCCCAAGGTGATTTTCGCTTGGAGATCCGTGAGATCGGTATCAGTCCCATCCTCAACCTGCGCGGCGATCTATGGAAGCACACATCCGATACACTTGGTTTTCATTTTCTCATTACCTTTGGAGAGAATTATCATGAAGCGATTCGCAGTTATTACCAGATTCTTCAACGCGAAAATATTATCGCCCCAAAGAAAAAACAACTCTCGCCGAAAAAGAAAGATATTCTGTTCGCGCCGCAATACAACACCTGGGGATTTGAATCTGCCAAAGCCTTGCCGCCCGAGCATCTGACCGAAGACTTTGTCCGCGATGTTTTCGGTAAACTCCAACACTCTGGTATGCAAGCCAAAACCTTCGTCATTGACGATAAGTGGGAAGGCACATACGGCGAACTTAAACATGACCACGAACGCTTTCCCCATTTTGAAGACCTTTTGAAGTATATCCGCGCCCAAGGTTACAACATCGGCTTATGGGCGGCATTCTTGCGCTGTCAAGACCCTGCAACACTCGGCTTGGATGAATCTCACCTGTTGCAAACACACGAAGGCAAACCTCTCTGGCTTGACCATCAATCTTCGCGCTATGGCATCTTCGACATGACTCAGCCCAAAGTGCAAGCGGTCCTGCGCCAACGCGCCAGGGAATTCATCCGACGTTACCAACCTGACTTGATCAAGTTTGATTTCGGATATGAATTGCCATCCCTCGATGTTGCCGCACCGCAAGACATGACCTTCGCAGGCGAACGCCTCTTGCAAAAAGGTCTCGAAGTCATCGTCGGCGCGATGAAAGAAGAAAACCCTGACCTCGTCATCATGTACTACGGTCTCTCACCGCTGCTGATTGACTATTACGACCTACACAGCCCCGATGACCTTGTCTATTGCATTGGCGATTATGACCTCGAAACCAATCGCCGCATCTTCTTTAGCAGTTTGTGCGGAGAACTTGGTATGCCCACTTATAGCTCCTCAGGTTACGACTGGGACTCCGCGCTGGATATATGGTTTGACGCGGTTGCTTCGGGGAGCCTTGGCTCGCTGCATTGCTTCGATGGTGACGAAAACGGTGAAACTCTGTCAGCGATGCACATTGCTAAATTCAACGGGATCAACTCCCTCGTTAGGAAAGAGGCGTTCTTCACCACCAAGCCAGTCCATGCGAAGTGGCAGGGTGGTTTGCGTGCTGGCTTCGCTCCATCCTGGGAACGAATCGAAAACGGTAAAACCGTAATGCTGGCGCTGCGCACCTATGGGTTCGACGGCAAAGCAGTATCAAACAGATATAAAGATGTTATACAGTCCAACATTATGTTAATCGTGGCGGCGCTCGATGATGAAGAGATCGGTGAGTCCAGCCACATCGGTATTGTGCCGTTTGCCGATGGAGACTGTACTATTAAGAATAGTCACAAATCTGCCACCATTATTGAACATCATCTTAACGGTACGGAAAGTGTGTCGCATTTGACTTTTACTGATCGGATGTTCCTTAATCTTCAACAGAATCAAACTCTCGAATGGGTCGAAATCATTTTTGAAAAGGAATGACCGTGCTTCGCAGCCTCACCTTATGTTGACTGCATCTTGGTTGAATCCTTTCACGATCAGCCAGAATGCAAAGACCATTTCCTGAATGATAATTGGAGCCAACAAAAGCCCTATTCCAAACCGATTTTTGGAGCTATATGCTGTTGACCAAACATACTGACAAGGTTGGCGACGAAGTACATAAGTATTCATTTTAAGTTTCCTTCTTTTCTAAGCCAGCCTGCCTCAATTATTGCGCAGAAGCACGATTCCCAACCAGACGAACCAGATGATCTGACCCAGTCCGAATACAGCCACCAAGGCGTTCAACGCAGGGATGATGGTGATGATACCGACCGCGCCAACGGATACGCCGAGGATGTTCAGTCCCTTAGGGAGACCGCCTGTCCGCAGCGCGGCCAGACTAACCAACAGCGTTAACGATCCGCCGAGGATTTCGCCATTGGCATTGCCCAGTCCGTTGGTGATGGACTCGATTGCCTGAAAAGTCAATGCAGCCTGGGTGGGGTCTTTGGCGTAGAGCGCGACTACAGTGGAGAGACCCGCGTTTGCAGCCATTCCGCTGGCGATGAGTGAACCAGCCCAAATGATCCCGACCGCGGTTGCCGCCTGCATGAGAGCGGGCGCGCCAGACTTTATGCGGTCGTACAAGGCCAGCGACAGGACGATCAGCGCGAAGCCAAAGAACACATACATGAGTAGGTTGGTCGCGAAGATGACCGTCTGCTTTTCGACGTTCATGGCGAGCTTTTGCATCGGGTCGGTGATGTTGATATAGTCCAATACGACGATGAAGATGACAAGGCCGATCAGGTGGCTGAGTGCCATATATAGCGCGGCGATTCCACCAGATCTCTGTAGGGTTTTCATTTTTTTGCTCCTTTATTTAACTTGGTTATGCTTCGATGTTGCGCCACACCCAGGCAAACCAGATGATCAGCAATAGACAGAGAGTCTCGACTGCGGCGATGAAAATGTAGTGGGGATACGACGCCATGCCGCCCCAGATATAGGCAATGGTGACGATGCTTACGACGATATTAACCCAGCGGTTAATTCCATATTTCAACACACGGGATAGGATGATCATGGCAATGCCAAGCTGCCCCATGACGGCGCCGACCAGCATTAATTGGGGGACAGATGCGCCAGTGATGGTTGCAGTTTTCGCAACTTCTTCTGCCGCGCCAGGGATGTTGAGCGAAAGGATGTCCGCTTTCAGCATTTTGATCATGACCACGATCCATAATGTCGAGAGCAGGACTTTTGTGTCGATCTTTTTGATGGAATTCATTTTCGTTTCTCCTTGTTTTGAATGATTTTGATGGATTTCATCGAACTGGACTTGATTGACCGAGAGCAAAGGCATTCCCAGGTCACGCACTTTTTTGAGCAAGCCGTGCAGGGCGGCCTGATCCGCCACGCGTCCAGAAAGAAGCGTGCTGCCGTCATCTTCCAGCGCGATGGTCAGGCCTTCAAACCAGTCCACCCATTGCGGGGACAGGTGGCCTGCAATTCGGATCTCGTAGAGGGGAGGAAGCATGTCCATGTTCAACGCCAATATACCGACAGGGAAGTACTGTCGGGTAGCAACTTAAGTATCGATTGGAGTATTGTTTGGGAAACTAGATCAAGCCCAACTCGCGGGCGCGGGCGACGGCTTCGGTGCGGTTTTCGGCTTGCAGTTTGTTGAAGATGCGCAGGTTATGCCCCTTGACCGTGCTGAGCGCCAGATACAACCGTTGTCCGATCACTGCGTTGGAATGTCCCGCTGCAATGAGACGCAGAATCTCGAGTTCGCGTTCGGTGAGAGGTTCGATCATTTTGGGTTGCGGATTTGTGATTTTGGATTGAACCCCATCTTCCATCTGTTGCGGGAAAAAATCTAAAATGCGATTTACATATCCAAGCAAAGGATGATTGTGAGACGCAATAGATGATCGAAAATCAGAAATCAACAATCGCATGGCTTCGCCCTCATCCGCATAAATGCGGATGTAGCTTTCAGGCTCAGTCAGTGTCAGCGCACGTTCCAGCACGGCGAGGGATTCGGAATGACTGCCCTGTGCTTGATGAACGAGGGCTTGCGTCAACAGGATTTCGATCACACTCCCCGTCCGCTGTTGCGATTCGGCCAATGCCAGCAGGCGTTCGAGCATTTCATGGACGCCATCAAAGGAATTTTCTGCCAACCGTACCCGCGCCAACGTGAGATGCTCGTACTCGCTCAGATAGCTCGCCTCATCATTGACCGAGAGGCTGCGTTCACGTACCCAGGCCTGGGCCTTGTCCAAGCGACCTTGTTTGAGATGAACGCGTGCCTTGTGAGCTTCGATCGGTTGGATGATGGGGATCGGGTTTTTGACGTAGCCTCTTTGGGCGTTATCCAAACATTGGAGCGCAGAATCAAATTCCCCGTTCGATTTTTTGAGGCGGGCTTGCGCGAGATTCCAACGATGAGGCCAATCTACCAGAGTCGTCCGTTGACCCAAGTCCGCGGCAGTCTGCAGAGACTGTGCGAACGCGGCATCATCGCCCCGTTCGTAAGCGAGCATGGCCAATCCCAAATGGTGATGAGCGGTGACCACTTCTGCCTCAGAACCAAGCGCCTCCGCCTGTTGAATGGTTTTTCGGAGAGCCTTTTCGGCATCGTCCAAGCGACCCAATGTTATTTGCATATCCGCTACCACAAATACGCTGGCAATCGCATACATTTGATTGCCCATTTTTTGCATGTCGTCCATCCAGGTATGCATGGCTTGCAGGGAGGCTTCCACTTTGCCAACAGCCCACTGGGTAAACCCCAGCGTGATGGCGGCTTGCGCGCGGATCAAGAGATCTTCCTCAGGAGCGAGTTGAATGGATAGTTCGGCATATCGCACTGTTTCAGCCAGATCGCCTTCGATCTGCGCGTTGCCCGCGCGGATCAGGGCAATATTCCCTGGTATGGACTTGAACGCATCCTGCGTCTCCATGCCTGCTGCTGCTCGCTCGGCATTTTGCAAATAACTTTCGCTCTCCTCCGTCTCTCCGACATCAGAATATGCCCAACCAATTTGGACGCATAACCACGGACGGGAACAGACTGTTGCGTTGGGTAATTTTTTCACCCAACCCAGCCAGGCCAGAGTCTGAAAATTGCGTTCCATGTTCTGCCAAGCAGATTCGGCTAGGCTCGCTGACCGTTCAAAATCGCCGGCCGCGAGGGCGTGTTGGAAGGCTTCTGCCGGATCCCCGTTCGCCTCATACCATGCGCTGGCGCGCAGATGGTATTCGGCAAGTTCCTTCGGTTGACCAAGACGCTGGCGCAACAAATCGCCGAACAGGTGATGATAGCGATACCAACGCCGCTCATTATCCAACGGGACGATGAACAGGTTGGCACGTTCGAGCTGTTCAAGAATCTCCTGCCCAGATGTGGATGAGTCAAGCAGGATGGCGTCACACAGCGCGCCGCACATGCGATCAAGAATGGATGTACGCAACAGAAAGACCTGAATCTTCTCGGACTGCTGTCCCAAAACCTCTTCGATCAGATAGTCCAGCACGAAACGATGACTTCCCGTGAAGGACTTGATAAAACTGGCCGCTTCGTGATGTCCCTGCATGGACAGGGCTGCCAATTGCAGACCAGCGATCCAGCCTTCGGTGCGGGATTCCAGCGCTGCGACATCTTTTTCTGAGAGATTCAGTCCCATCACGCGGTTGAGGAACTCCATTGCTTCGGCAGGGGAGAACTGCAAGTCAGCAGCACGCAGCTCAGTTAATTGACCACGGGCTCGTAACCGGGCCAGGGGAATTTGTGGATCTTCACGTGTGGCAATGACCATGTGCATCTGTGGGGGCAAGTGTTCGATTAGAAAGGCGAGTGCGTTGTCCACTGGTTTGGAATCAATGATGTGGTAGTCATCAAGGACAAATATGAAGCGCAGCCCTGAGTCTGTCGAAGAGTTATCGGAAATGGCGGTGATTTCATTGATTATGGTTGTCAGTATCGATTCGATTGGCGGTGGTTGAGGGGATTGAAGCGCAGTCAAAACGCCCAGACCGAGGTCCGGCTTGAGTGTCTGCAGAGCAGTGACGAAGTAGGCTAGGAAGCGGGCAGGGTCGCCGTCCCCTTCATCCAAGGACAACCATGCAGCCGGCTTTCCACACTCAGCAATCCATTCGTTGACCAGTGTAGTCTTGCCAAAGCCAGCAGGGGCGGAGATGAGCGTCACACCAGGCGTGTGGTTGGAAGAGAAACCCTTATTCAATTGTTCGATCAGGCGGGGGCGGAGGACAATTTTAGACCGAGGCGAAGGAATATAAAGTTTCGTGGCTAAAACTGTCGTAGACATAAAACAATTATAAGTCTAACATCCAAAAAATTTACAATTTTACTGATAGTTGTCTCTAGTTGGCATCATCACTATCTTGACCTTTTCTTGATACGCTTTCCTATTCTCTTAACCCCAATTTGACCCGCAACTGAATACACTGCATTCATCGGAGGCACACATGAATGACATTTTATTTGTAGGGCTCACTATCCTATTCTTTGCGCTTTCCCTTGGGATAATCAATATTCTTGATGAGCTTCGGGAGGATAAATCGTGAATCCTTTGTACCTCATCACAGGTGTTATTGCCCTGGGATTGTTAGCCTATCTTGTATTGGCACTTGTCAAACCGGAGTGGTTCGGATGAACACCTGGCTGCAATTGATTTTTTACTTCGGAACTTTGCTTCTCTTGACGAAACCCATTGGCGCGTACATGGCGAAAGTCTATCAAGGAGAGCGCCTCTTTCTTGACCCTGTGCTGGGTCCCGTTGAACGATTCCTTTATCGCCTCTCAGGCATTGACCCGCGCTCCGAGATGACATGGAAAACCTATGCCATTGCGATGTTGCTTTTCAACATCCTCGGCTTGATCGTGGTTTATCTGCTTCAACGCCTGCAAGGGATTCTGCCCCTCAACCCGCAGGGACTTGGCGCGGTCTTGCCTGACTCTGCATGGAATACGGCGGTGAGTTTTGCCAGCAACACCAACTGGCAGGGCTACGGCGGCGAGACGACCATGAGTTACCTCACCCAAATGCTCGGCATGACGGTGCAGAATTTTGTCTCTGCCGCGACGGGCATGGCGGTGGTGGTGGCATTGATTCGCGGCATCGTCCGCCATACCACTAAAGAGATTGGTAATTTCTGGGTTGACATGACTCGCTCAGTCCTCTACATCCTGATTCCGCTTTCGCTGGTTCTTGCATTGGCTTTGGTTTCTCAAGGCGTTGTGCAGACTTTTAGCGAATACAAAACTGCGACTTCGCTTCAATCAGGCGAGACGCAACTCATCGCGGTGGGACCTGCTGCATCGCAGGTCGCCATCAAACAACTCGGCACCAACGGCGGCGGATTCTTCAACGTCAACTCGGCGCACCCGCTGGAAAACGCAACCCCGTTTTCGAACTTTCTGGAGATGCTATCCATCCTCATCATTCCCGCCGCGCTTTGTTACACCTACGGCAGGATGGTCGGAGATACCCGTCAGGGCTGGGCGCTGCTGGCGGTGATGACGATTGTGATCGTTGCGCTGTTGGGCGTGGCAGTTTGGTCAGAGCAAAGTGGCAACCCCATGTTCGCAAAACTTGGCGTTGACCAGACCCAGTCCGCGACGAATCCAGGCGGGAACATGGAAGGCAAGGAAGTCCGCTTTGGGATCGTGAACTCCACGCTGTGGGCAACGGCGACAACTGCCGCGTCGAATGGCTCGGTAAATTCGATGCACGACTCGTACATGCCGCTAGGCGGACTCGTCCCGATGTGGCTGATGCAATTGGGTGAAATTGTTTATGGCGGTGTCGGCTCAGGCTTGTATGGCATGTTGGCGTTCGTCATCATTGCAGTCTTCGTCTCTGGTTTGATGGTGGGACGCACACCTGAGTACCTCGGCAAGAAGATCGAAGCTTATGAGATGAAGATGGCGTCCATCATTATTCTGATCCCTGTTTTCCTCGTGCTGTCTGGAACCGCGATTGCATTGATGAGCGAAGCAGGCAGGGCGACGATCTACAACCCGTCTGCGCATGGGCTTAGTGAAGTGCTGTATGCGTTCTCATCTGCTGGGAATAACAACGGTTCGGCATTTGCTGGGCTGGGTGCGAACACGCCTTTCTATAACATCGCTCTCGGTATTGCCATGTTCATTGCGCGTTATTGGCTGGCTATTCCTGTATTGGCAATTGCAGGTTCACTGGCGAATAAGAAGAAAGTCCCAGCCAGTGCAGGGACCTTGCCCACGCATACTCCGCTTTTCATTGTATGGGTCATCGGCGTCATCATTATCGTGGGCGCATTGAGCTTCCTGCCCGCCCTGGCGCTCGGACCGATCGTGGAACACTTGATGATCTTCGGATAAAAGCAAAACCACGAAGGAGACAAAGTGTCACAAAGGAAAACCAAAAAACCTTTGTGTACCTTCGTGACCCTTTGTGGTTGAAAAAGAGAAACTATGACAACCAAAAACAAAACCCAAGCCCGCCGCGAAATGTATCAACGCGCTGTGCTCGATTCCTTTATCAAACTCAACCCGCGCTGGATGGTGCGCAACCCTGTCATGTTCGTGGTGGAAGTGGGCAGTGTCCTAACAACCATCCTGTGGATTCAATCCCTCATCGGGCAAGGCGAAGCGCCCGCGGGTTTCATTGGCGGGATCGCGCTCTGGCTGTGGTTCACCGTGTTATTCGCCAACTTCTCCGAAGCCGTTGCTGAAGGACGAGGTAAGGCGCAAGCCGAGTCCTTGCGAAAAGCGCGACAGGATACGCCCGCGAAGAAAGTTCACGGTGAAGCGCATGATGTCCAAACCGCGCTCACGAAAGTGGAAATCGTTTCGTCAACCTCTTTGCGCAAAGATGACTTGTATCTCGTTGAAGCAGGCGACATTCTCCCTGCCGATGGCGAGATTGTCGTTGGAATCGCTTCGGTGGATGAATCCGCCGTCACGGGCGAATCAGCCCCAGTTGTGCGTGAGGCGGGCGGTGACCGTTCCGCTGTCACGGGCGGCACACGGCTTCTGTCCGACTGGCTCATCATCCGCGTCAGCGCCGACCCTGGGCAGGGATTTCTCGATCGAATGATCAGCATGGTCGAAGGCGCGAAGCGTCAGAAGACGCCGAATGAAATTGCTCTCAACATTTTGCTGGCGGGCTTTACCATCATCTTTCTCATCGTCTGCGCCACGCTGCTGCCGTATTCGATTTACAGCGTCGAAGCCAGCGGCAGCGGCACGCCCATCACCATCACCGTGCTCATCGCGCTGCTCGTCTGTCTCATCCCCACCACCATCGGCGGCTTGCTTTCTGCCATCGGCATCGCAGGCATGGACAGAATGATTCAGCGCAACGTCATCGCCATGTCGGGTCGCGCCGTCGAAGCGGCAGGTGATGTGGATGTGCTGTTGCTCGACAAAACAGGAACCATCACGCTCGGCAATCGTCAGGCCGTCGAGTTCATCCCCGTCAACGGCGCGAATGCCAACGAACTTGCCGAAGCCGCGCAACTCGCATCCCTTGCCGATGAGACTCCCGAAGGTCGTTCCATTGTGGTGCTTGCCAAAGAAAAATTCGGTCTGCGTGGTCACACCGTGGACGGCATGCACTTCATCCCGTTCACCGCGCAAACGCGCATGAGCGGCGTGAACTTCAACGGGACTCAAATCCGCAAGGGAGCGCCTGACACGATGATGGGATTGATTCAATCGAATGGAAACGGCGTCGCCTCAGACCTCAAGCCGACAGTTGATTCCATTGCCCGAGCAGGCGGCACGCCGCTAGTTGTGACTCGCGACAACAAAGCGCTGGGAGTCATACATTTGAAAGACATCGTCAAAGGTGGCATGAAGGAACGCTTCGCGCAGCTGCGTAAGATGGGCATCAAGACCGTGATGATCACAGGCGACAATCCGCTGACAGCTGCCGCCATCGCCGCCGAAGCAGGCGTGGATGATTTTCTCGCGCAAGCCACGCCCGAAGCCAAACTCAAACTCATCCGTGAATATCAAACGGGCGGACGACTGGTTGCGATGACAGGTGACGGGACGAACGACGCGCCTGCCCTTGCTCAAGCCGACGTTGCTGTGGCGATGAACACAGGCACGCAACCAGCCCGCGAAGCCGCCAACATGGTGGACTTGGACAGCAATCCCACGAAATTAATCGAGATCGTGGAAATCGGTAAACAACTGCTGATGACTCGCGGCGCATTGACTACGTTCAGCCTTGCCAATGATGTCAGCAAGTATTTTGCCATCATCCCTGCTGCCTTTGCCAGCACGTATCCGCAATTGAACGCGCTCAACATCATGCATCTTGCCACGCCTGAAAGCGCCATCATGTCTGCAGTGATTTTCAACGCGCTCATCATCATCGCGTTGATTCCGCTTGCCTTGCGCGGTGTGCCGTATCGTGCCGTTGGAGCGGCACAACTCTTACGCGACAACTTACTCATTTACGGTCTCGGCGGTTTGCTTGTGCCTTTTATTGGTATCAAGGTCATTGATATGTTGTTGGTGGCGTTGCATTTAGTTTGATGTCATTGCTTCGTCGCAAAGAGCAAGAGCGCTCCTCGCAATGACATGAATGGAGTAAAAAATGAAAACAAAACTCTCTCTTTCAAAAGTCGCTGGCATAATTTCTACAGCAGCACTCGTCACTGCCAGTGTTGCACCGAATACCTTACACGTTCCCGTTCCTATGCGTCCGTGGGTGTTCATCGCCGCTATTGCATGGACATTGCTCATCACTTCTGGAGTCTTCTCGTCATGAAATCACAACTTCGCCCAGCCATCACGTTGCTGGCATTGCTTACTGTTATTACGGGCGTGATCTATCCCCTCACCGTGACGGGACTCGCCCAAATCCTTTTCCCGCATCAGGCAAATGGCAGTCTCATCGTCATTGACGGCAAAGCCTACGGCTCAGAACTTATCGGTCAGCAGTTCGATGACCCGAAATATTTCTGGGGACGTCCCTCTGCAGCTGGGTACAACGCTGCCGCTTCGTCTGGTTCCAACTACGGACCGATGAATCCGTCTCTCAAAGAAGTTGTGCAAGCGCGCATGGACACGCTCCATGCCGCTGACCCTGACAATACGCTTCCGATTCCCGTGGACCTGGTCACCGCCTCTGCAAGCGGACTCGACCCACACATCAGCATGGCGTCAGCGTTGTATCAGGTTCGGCGTGTGGCAACAGCCCGCGGGTGGGGTGAGGCGGAAGTCACATCATTGGTGGAGCAACATACGGAGGGACGTCAATTCGGAATCTTTGGCGAGCCGCGAGTCAATGTCCTGTTGTTGAATCTCGCGCTTGATGGGATACAATAAATTTGATGGAACATCGTCCCGACCCTGATGAATTGTTGAAAAATATCCAATCCGAAGAAAACAAACGCGGGCGGTTGAAAATTTTCCTCGGCTACGTGGCGGGCGTGGGCAAAACCTATGCCATGCTTGAAGCCGCGCATCAACGCAAGGCTCAGGGTGTGGATGTGGTGGTTGGCTATATCGAAACGCACAAACGCGCTGAGACGGAAGAACTGGTGGAAGGGTTGGAAATTCTGCCGCGCAAGCAGGTGGAATATCACAATGTCACGCTGACCGAACTCGATGTGGATGGTGTCATCCAGCGCAAGCCGCAACTGGTTTTAGTGGATGAGTTCGCGCACACCAACGCGCCTGGCTCGCGTCACCCGAAACGCTATCAGGATGTGCAGGAGATTTTGTCGGCGGGCATTGACGTGTACACCACGCTCAACATCCAACACCTTGAAAGTTTGAACGACATTGTGGCGCAGGTGACGGGCGTGATCGTCCGTGAGACGATTCCCGACCGCGTGATAGACGAAGCCGCGGAGATCGAAGTGATCGACCTTCCGCCCGATGAATTGCTCGTGCGTTTGCAGGAGGGGAAGGTATATGTCCCCGATCAGGCGGCGCGGGCGATTCAAAAATTTTTCCGCAAGGGGAATCTGACTGCCTTACGAGAGATGTCCCTGCGGCGCGCAGCCGAGCGTGTGGACGACCAGATGCGGGCATACATGCAGACCCGCGCCATTCAAGGGATTTGGGCGGCGGGCGAGCGGCTGTTGGTTTGCATCAGTCCCAGCCCGTTGAGCGAAAGGCTTGTCCGCACCACACGGCGATTGGCAGATGAACTTAACGCCGAATGGATCGCGCTGTATGTGGAAACGCCGCAGTTTGCTTCGATGTCGTCAGAGAAGCGTGACCGCGTGGCGGGCATTCTGCAACTGGCGGAAGATTTGGGCGCGCGTTCGTACATCCTTTCTGCGGGCAGTTCGATGGACGCGGTGACACAAACCATCATCGAGTTTGCCCACAAGAACAACATCACCAAAATTGTGACAGGCAAGCCGCTGCGCCCACGTTGGCAGGAATTGTTGCGCGGCTCGCTGGTGGATATGTTGATTCACAAAAGCGGTGACATCGATGTTTATGTCGTTACCAGTTCAGATAAACCTTCCTTCCCCGCGGAAGAAAACCCGCTCAAACTGCATAGCCCCATTTATCGCTATGTATTAAGTTTGTTTTTGGTCGCGCTTGCCACCGTGACGGGTTTTTTCATCGGCGGGCGAATCGAGCAGACCAATCTCGTCATGCTTTATCTGCTGACCGTAGTGGTCTCTGCCATTTACCTCGGGCGCGGTCCCGCCATCCTTGCATCATTGGCGGGCGTGTTGGTGTTCGATTTCCTCTTTGTCACGCCGTATTACACCTTCGCGGTTTCAGATACGCAATACATCATTGTGTTCGTCGCCTTGTTTTTGGTGGGCATGGTCATCAGCCAGTTGACGGCTCGGGCGAGCGAACAGGCAGAGGCGGCGCGTCAGCGTGAGGCGGAGACGGCGGAGTTGTACGACCTCAGCCGCGACCTGGCGTCGTCGGCGAATCTCGAATCCATTTTGCATGTCTTCAAAAAACACTTGGAGCAAACGTTCAGCCGCACCATTGCGGTGTTGCTGCCCGAAGAAAATCGAATGGTCGCGTATGCCATCAGTGATAATTTGAAATTGAACGACGAAGAGATGGCGGTTGCCGATTGGGTTTATCGTCACGCTGAACCTGCGGGTCGGCACACCAACACATTGCCCGCCGCGCAGTTGCGTTACCTTCCACTGAAAACATCGAAAGGCGTAATGGGCGTGCTTGGCGTTGGCAAGCCGAACACCGCCAACACTGACCTCACGTCCGCCCAACGCCGCCTGATGGAGTCATTTGCAAATCAAGGAGCGCAAGCCATCGAACGCGCATTGCTCGAAGAACAGAACCGACAGATGGTGTTGTTGCAATCCGCCGAAAAATTGCAGAACGCCTTGCTCAATTCCATCTCGCATGATCTTCGCACGCCGCTGGTCGCCATCACGGGCGCGCTTTCTGCGCTCGATGAGAATCATAAAATGGATGAACCCGCCCGCAACGCGCTCATCGAAAACGCGCGCGGCGAAGCGGAGCGGCTCAACCGTCTCGTCGGAAATTTATTGAACATGACACGCATCGAAAGCGGTGCGATCAAACTCCACCGCGAGCCTGGTGACGTGCAGGATCTGATCGGCACAGCCCTCGAGCAACTCGGCAAACGCGCCGAGCATCATCAAATCAAAGTAAATGTGCCCGCAAACTTCCCGCTGATTTCAATGGATTTCACGCTCATGGCACAGGTGATTGTCAATTTACTGGAGAACGCCATCAAGTATTCGCCAGAGGATTCGTTGATCGAAGTCGCCGCTTCGTTGGTTGATTCAAAAGCCCGCCTCCAAATTGCGGACCGTGGAGCTGGGATTCCCTTCGAAGACCTTTCCCGCGTCTTTGACAAATTCTACCGAGTCCAACGCCCGGAAAGTGTCAGCGGCACGGGTCTGGGACTCTCGATTAGCAAGGGAATTGTAGAAGCTCATGGTGGGCAAATCCGCGCATTGAACCGCGAAGGCGGCGGTACGATCCTTGAAGTTGAATTACCATTGGACAAATGACAGCACCAAATCAGCGTGTTTTGGTAGTGGATGACGAAGCCCCCATTCGGCGATATCTGCGGGCCGCCTTGGGCGCGCAGGGATTCGCGGTCTATGAATCCGCTTCGGGGGAGGAAGCGCTTCAAGCCGTTCTCAGTCACCGCCCAGATATCATCATCCTGGATTTAGGATTGCCTGACATCGATGGCATCGAAGTCACCCGCCGCCTACGGGAGTGGAGTCAGACGCCCATCATTATTCTCTCTGTCCGCGAAGCCGAGCAGGATAAGATTGCCGCGCTCGATGTTGGCGCGGATGATTACCTCACGAAGCCGTTCGGGACAGGGGAATTATTGGCGCGCATGCGAGTCGCGTTGCGCAAACAACTGTCAGTTGCGAATGAGCCTGTTTTTCAATCCAGCGGCTTGACTGTGGATTTTTCCCGCCGCCTGGTCAAGGTTGAGGATAAAGAAATTCAACTCACACCCACCGAATATGACCTGCTCAAAGTTCTGGTGACTCATGCGGGGAAGGTCATTACCCATCATCAATTGCTTCGACAGGTATGGGGCGATGGCTATGATGACATGCATATTTTGCGGGTGAATATCAGCAATTTGCGGGGTAAGATCGAGCCTGACCCATCCCGACCAACTTATATTCACACTGAGCCAGGCGTCGGCTATCGTCTAAAGGTCTGAGTTATCTGGGTTTGTTTTTGATATTTTCTTCCACTAGATAGTTCGCAAACCGCCATACACATTTATCACTTGCACTGTGGGAAATTGCAGGCTTGTTACGCACTATCTTAAATTTCCCACAACGACACGACTTTCTGATAAAGTTAGTTTCAAAGGATGACGATTTTCGAAAGAGTCCCTCGGATTTGAATTATCCATCGAAGCAGGGCCAACTTCGGTTAAGTCTGAAGCGTGATTTTTATCCAGAGAAAATAGTCTGAGTATTCAATGTCTCAAATTGGTATAACATTATTATTCCTCAGCATTGCCGCTCTTTTGTTGTTCGGGAATGTTCTGCGGGCTGATATCGTCGCGCTGATGTTGATGCTTGCATTGGGGTTGAGCGGCATCCTCACTCCGCAGGAGGCGTTTTCGGGATTTAGCCGACAGGCGGTCATTATCATGCTCGCGGCATTCATACTTGCAGAGGGGCTGCGCCGTTCAGGTGTGACGGAACGATTGGGCTTATTCATCATCCGAATATTCGGCGCAGGTGAACGGCGATTGGTTTTCGGCGTGATGACAGCTTCTGCGGTGCTTTCGCTTTTTATGAATAACATTGCGGCTGCGTCGTTACTGTTTCCGTCATTATCGGGAGTTGCGCGGCGTATGAAAATTTCGCCGTCAAAACTGCTGATGCCGCTGGCGTTTGGCACGATCCTGGGCGGGATGGCAACCCTGTTGACGACAAACAACATCATTGTTAGTGGATTGCTGCGCGATGAAGGGCTAGCGGGTTTTACATTAACAGATTTTGCGCCCATTGGTCTTTTGCTGACATTTGCGGGAATTTTATATATGGTCTTGTGGGGACGAAAGTTACTGCCTGCTCAATCGCCCGCCCAACGCCATGAAAACAATGCCGAATCTGACGACCTCATCAATACCTATCAACTCTCCGAGCGATTGGTGCGCGCCAGGGTATTTGACGGCGGCAGTTTGGACGGCATTACGCTTGAAAAAAGTGGGCTGCGTGAGAAGCATCAACTCAATGTGATCGCCATTCAGCGCGGAAGATCTACTTTGCCCCTTGAGGCTAAAACTGTCTTAAAGGGCAATGATATTCTGTTGATCATGGCGCGCCCTGAAGATACTGTGCCAACATCGCTAATGGATATGCTGGAGGTCCTTCCTTCGGGCGCCTGGCAGCAGGAATATCTTTCTGCGCCAAATTTGAAATTGATCGAAGCTGCGATCGCTCCCCGCTCTCAGCTTGCCAGCCAAACCCTGCAGGAGATTGGCTTTGAGCAGAAATTCGCTTCGAACGTTCTCGCCGTCTGGCGGCGTGGACGTTCCATCCGCACGCGTCTTGCAGACTTGCCGCTTGAATTTGGCGACGGCTTACTGATTCAGGGGTCTGAGAAAAGCCTGAGCTTGCTGCGAACCGAGCCTGGTTTGATTTTGCTGGCAGAGTCTGTTCCTTCCACCCGTATGACTCTGCGCAGCTGGCTCACGGTGTTTATCATGGCGGCCACTTTGATACTCGCTGTATTATTTTCGGATAACATTGCAGAGATCATGTTGAGCGGCGCAGTTGCAATGGTCTTGATTGGCACCATGAACATGGACCAGGCATATCGTTCCGTTGACTGGCGCAGCCTCTTTCTTGTGGCAGGAATGCTTCCTTTGGGTGTTGCGTTGAACAAGACCGGCGCGTCTGCCATGTTCGCAAATATGATATTGTCAAATCCCAGCGGTACTCAGCATTTGGTTGTGCTGGCTGGGTTTGTCCTCCTTACGGTTGCATTGACTCAAATCATCAACGGGGCGGCGGCAGTCACGGTCATTGCACCGATTGCAATTGCCACCGCTCAACAGATCGGGATGGAACCGCGCAGTATCGCCATGGCAGTGGCGCTGGCTTCTTCAATGGCATTCATGTCTCCGCTTGGGCATGCCGTCAATGTCATGGTCATGGGTGCCGGCGGTTATACTTTCAAGGATTACGCCCGTGTTGGAATTCCGCTCACGGTTTTGCTTGTCATTCTTTTAATGATCGCTCTGCCGTTAATCATGCCGATTGGATAAAAATATGCCAAGAAAAAAAACAACAAACTCCTCGCAACCTCCACAAGAGGAAGAATCTGTTTGGACATACCGTGGATATAAACTCAAAACCAGCGAGTTCGTCACTGCAATGGTTCACCTGTTCCGCGCGGAAATTCAGCGCGCCAATGTCTGGCGCCAGCGGCTGGATACCACCACGAACTGGGCCGTTGTCTCTGCCGGTGCCACGCTTTCCATTGCGTTCAGTCAGCCTAATGTTCACCACGGCGTCATCATCCTTAATACATTATTGACAACGTGGTTCCTGTTCATAGAAGCGCGAAGATATCGTTATTATGAGCTATGGAGTTACCGCATCCGCCTGATGGAAACGGATTTTTACGCAGCCATGCTGGTGCCGCCATTTCACCCTTCACCCGAATGGGCGGAGAGTCTGGCTGAAAACCTGCTTTCGCCAAGTTTCCCAATTTCAATGTGGGAGGCATTTGGCCGACGGCTGCGCCGAAATTATTTGTGGATCTTTTGTATGCTCGGCGCTTCGTGGCTTGCAAAAAGCTACCTGTTTCCCACCCCCGCAGAGACTTTATCGGAATTTATATTAAGAGGCGCAGTTGGACCAATACCGGGCCAGATCATGATCGCGCTGGGGGCGGTCTATTTTTCCTTCCTGGCATTGATCGCAATCGGCACCATTGGAATGACCAAGGCAACCGGTGAGATTCTTCCGCGCTTTGGCGGCGACAGCAGCCACGAATTTCATGAGGAACATGACCAGTTCAAAGGGATTCGCTCCATGCTGGTTCCATCGCATCGGCGGAAACAACTGCTGGCGCTCATAATTACCGACAAGGCGAAACTCGTTTCAGATCGAATCTTATCCGACCTCAAACGCGGCGTCACAGCCATCGATGGGAGAGGCATGTACACAGGAGCAGACCGAACGGTTTTGATGTGCGCACTCACCGTCACTGAAGCGCATAATCTTAAGAGTGCTGTTGCAAAGGAAGATGCGCAAGCCTTTGTAATTGTTTCCCCCGCGCAGGAAATACTTGGGCGTGGTTTTGCCCCGTTGGAAGAAAAATAGTATCAAGGAAAATGAACATGCTAAACAATCCGCATCGCCGCTACAATGCATTGACAGGGGAGTGGGTGCTCGTTTCTCCGCATCGCGCCAAACGTCCCTGGCTTGGACAGGTTGAAAAACTTTCCCCCGAAACTCTCCCCGCTTACGACCCAACTTGTTATCTTTGTCCGCGCAACGAACGTGCGGGCGGCGTCTTCAATCCCGATTACACAGGCACTTATGTTTTCGACAATGACTTTGCCGCCCTGCTTTCTGGTCCTGTGGATGAAGTCCCCGCCTCCACTCACCCCTTGCTTGTTTCTGTTCCCGAGCAGGGACATTGTCTGGTGGTTTGTTTCTCCCCCCGTCACGATCTAACGCTGCCAGAACTTGACCTTCCCTCCATTGAAAATGTGCTTTACACCTGGGCAAAGAATTCAGCCGATATGGCAAATGAAGATTATATTAATTATGTGCAAGTCTTTGAAAACAAAGGCGCCATGATGGGTTGTTCCAATCCGCATCCGCACAGCCAATTGTGGGCGCAATCTGCATTGCCCAATGAAATCATCAAGGAACTTGCCCGGCAAACTGAATATTTCAAAGCGAACAATCGTCCGCTTTTGGTGGATTATGTTCAGGAAGAACACAAACACAAGGATCGCATTCTCTTTGCCAACGACCACTTCACGGCTCTTGTTCCGTTCTGGGCAGTTTGGCCCTTTGAAGTATTGGTGACTGCGCATCGCCCTTGTGAAGCTTTAAGGGATCTGTCCTCCGTGGAAGTTTCCGCCTTGGCTGAGGTCTTCAAACAAGTCACCACCCGTTATGACAATATGTTTGAAATCTCCTTCCCTTATTCCATGGGATTTCATCAAGCTCCCGCAGACGGACAGCCGCATCCCGAATGGGTCTTGCATGCACACTTTTATCCGCCGCTGCTGCGCTCGGCTACTGTCCGTAAATTCATGGTGGGATACGAAATGCTGGCCATGCCGCAGCGTGACATCACTCCTGAGGTGGCTGCAGAAAGATTGCGTTCTCTTTCAGATTTGCACTACAAGCAGGGTTAAATATCATCCCTTTGTCAAAACAATTTTGTATTCTTTCCTGATCTTTATGACGCTGAACCTTGCTGTCTTTTATCATCGCATCATATCGGCGTCCATTGCAAGTGCAATGCAGCCCAATACACCCGCCCGATTTCCCAATGCGGGCGGGACAATGTATCGATCAATATCTCTGAGGATGGTATTGTGAGGGATGTAGCTGTTGAGCACTTCCTGCATTTTTTTTCTTATAGCAGGAAACATGAAATCTTTTTGCATGATGCCGCCTCCGATAATGATCCTTTTTGGTGAGAGCGTAAAAATATAGTTTGCAAGTGCATGAGCAATATAACCTGCTTCCACCTCCCAAAATGGATCATCGTCCCGGAGTGTTTCAGCGCGTTGACCGAATCTTTCCTGTATTGACGGTCCGGAGGCAAGACCTTCAAAGCAGTCTCCGTGGTAGGGACATGCTCCTCGAAACGGATCCAGTTTCAAGTCATGCGGGATGCGGATATGTCCCATTTCCGGGCTGGTGAGTCCATGCAAGGGTTTGCCGTTCACAATATAACCGCCGCCAATGCCTGTTCCAATGGTCAGGTAAAGCGAGTGACTGTCATTTTTGCTGGCGCCCCACTTTGCTTCTCCTACTCCTGCTGCTGCGACATCCATATCAGCAACAATTGGTAGGTTGATTTTTTCATGCAGCATGCCAACAATGTTGATATTGCCCCAATGCGGCTTGGGCGTGGTGGTGATGTATCCATATGTTGGAGAGGTGGAATCAAGGTCAAAGGGACCGAAAGAGCCGAGACCAATGCCATGCAGTTGTCCCAAGTACGGCGCGAAAAAATCAGACACCTTGTGTATAGTTTCAGTGGGTGAGGTGGTTGGGATGCGCATTTCAGCGACAATGTTTTCCGGCCCGTTGCCTATTGCACAATTGAATTTTGTGCCGCCGCCTTCGATCCCGCCATATAATCTTTGAGTGACCATGAATTATTTCATATCCAATTTGCGAAGGGATTTAACGCAAAAATTTGACGAGACAGAGTCGGCAATGGACACCTAACTTTTTGGGCACATCTGAAATTGTGGGGGAGGTGCTTTATGGCATGCATGCAAGTGCTTTCTGAAAGCGCTTACATAAGTATAGTCAAAATAATCCAAAAGTCAAATTAGTGCTTTGGCTGAATTACATCCGTCTATGAATTTAAGATACTTGTTAGTAGCATTCGAAAAGACTTGAATGCTAGAATGACACGAGGCTTTTCTGTTTGCCATGAAGCGCTTTGTCTGGCTTTTTTTAATTCTCCTGTTGATTTCCTTTCTCCTGCCTTTTCAAACAGGGTCAGCCGCATCTTCTAGAGGTGCGGCTTTTGATGTTAACTTGAATTTTGCGCCCGGCAGCGTTGTCCGTTTTGAGCATCTTACGATCGACGATGGTCTCTCGCAAAACGCCGGGCTGGTCATTTTCCAGGATAGTCGCGGCTATCTGTGGGTGGGCACACAAGACGGGCTCAACCGCTACGATGGTTATGAGTTCAGGGTTTTTAAGCACGACCCTGATGACCCAAATTCCTTAAGCCATAATAGCATCCTTTCTTTGGAAGAGGACAAAGACGGTTCACTCTGGATCGGGACATGGGGCGGCGGACTAAATCGCTATGACCCTGCCACGGAAACTTTCACCCGCTATCAAAGCAACACTGAAGATCCCTCCAGCCTTGGTAATGGAACGGTCACTTCCATTAAACAGGATTCGAGTGGAACACTTTGGATTGGCACACTGGGAGGCTTGGATCGTTACAACCCTGAGGATGACACCTTTGAGCATTTCAGGAATGATCCTGTCAATTCAGACAGCCTGAGCAATGACGCGGTCTCTGTGATCTTTGAAGACTCAAACCATCAGCTTTGGATTGGTACGGGGGGAGTTGGCGTGGAAGGGTCCGGTTTGAACCGCTTTGATCCATCCACAGGAAAGTTCACCCGTTATCAGCACGATGAATCGATCCCGGAAAGCATCGCAAGCAATAACATCGCGTCCATTGTGGAAGCGCCCGATGGGACACTGTGGATCGCAACAGGCGGATTCAGCCTGCACGGTAACGGGCTTGACCAGTTTGACCCGCGAACAGGAAAAGCGAGACACTTTAAGTCTGATCCCCAAACTGAATATAGTTTGAGCGGGAATGACTTGATGCGTCTATGGCTCGACCCAGACGGCGTTCTGTGGATCGGTACCTGGGCTACGGGCCTAAACCGCATGAGTCTTTCGGCACCCGGGAATTTCACGCGTTATCAGACGGATCCATTTTTCCCCGATAGCTTAAGCGGAGATGAAGTTTGGTCTTTGTTTAGAGACCGCTCCGGCGTATTGTGGGTGGGTACATCGCACAGCGGTTTAAATAAATTACCTGCGAATGCCGGCCAGTTCAGTTTATATCGGAACAACCCCAGTAACCCCGCCAGCCTTGGCATTGACGCGACCGGGGCGTTTGCGGAAGATAAGCATGGAAACATTTGGGTTGCTACGTGGGGCGGCGGATTGGATCGTTTCAATCCCAAGGCTGGAACATTTGAACACTATCGTCACGACCCTGAAAACCCCAACTCACTTTCCGATGACCTCTTTATGGATGTGTATGTTGACTCGTCTGATATGGTTTGGGCCGGCACGTTGGGCAAAGGCTTGAATTATCTTGACCCCGTCACCGGCATTGTTACGTACTATCTTCATGATCCCGAAGACCCTGCCAGTCTTGCCGACGATAACATCGCCGCACTCCTGCCCGATAAAAAAGGCGGGCTGTGGGTTGGAACATTTGGCGGTTTATCGCATTATGATTCAACGACTAAAACTTTTACAAATTACAGCAACGATCCTGCTGCTCCATCCAGTTTGAAACACAATATGGTGGTTAGTTTATATCTCGATTCAAATAATATTCTGTGGGTCGGGACGTGGGGCGGCGGATTGAACCAATTGGATTTGAATGACCCGCGTCACTCTGACCCGAAAACTGCTGTGTTCACGAATTACGCTCACAACGCTGACGATCCTTCCAGCCTAAGCGAAGACTCGATCTGGTCGATCCACGAAACTGCGGATGGCTTCATCTGGCTTGGCACACAACTGGGTTTAAATCGTCTTGATCCGCGCAGAGGGGAATTCAAGCATTACACTGAAAAGAATGGGCTCCCGAACAACGTTGTGCTTGGTATTCTCGAGGATGATGACAACAATCTTTGGCTGACAACAAACAATGGCCTTGCCAGGTTTGATCCACACGCTGAAATATTTACCTCGTATGACATATCCGATGGATTGCAAAGTAACGAGTTTAATTCAAATGCTTATTATCGCGGTAGCGATGGCACCATGTATGTCGGCGGGATCAGCGGATTTAACCTTTTTCACCCCGAAGATATCAAGCCCAACCCCATTCCGCCACAGGTTGTTGTGACACGCTTCGATATCTTCAACGAGCCCCTGCATGTAGATTTGACGGGGCGCACACCGATCGAGCTTAGCTATCAACAAGATATTATTTCATTTGAATTTTCAGCGTTTGATTTTCGAGCTCCACAGAAGAGCTGCTATGCTTATAAACTGGAAGGTTTTGATGAAGACTGGGTGCTGGCGGGGAATCGTCGCTATGTTACCTACACCAACCTCCCGGGCGGAGACTATGTCTTCCGTGTAAAAGCATCCAATAGTGATGGAATTTGGAATGAGAGCGGGGCTTCGCTCCCCATCAGCATCACGCCGCCTTTTTGGCAGACATGGTGGTTCAACGGGTCACTGATCTTCGTGCTGGGTGCGCTTCTCGCAGGCGGGTTCAGGTGGCGGTTAAATTCGATCCGCGAGCAGAATGTCTATCTCGAAACACAGGTCACTGAGCGGACTTCCGAATTGCGCGAGACCAACAAGCTCCTCGAAGTGGAAGTGGAACAACGAAAACGCGCCGAAGCCGAGCTGGCGAAACGCGCCGCCGAGCAACTCCATCAATCTGAGGAACGTTTCCGCGTGATGTTCGAGAGCGCGGGTATCGGCATTGCCCTGGTCGGCATGGACCGCCGTCCGCTGGAGGCGAACGCTGCCATGATCGAAATGACGGGATACAGCCCTGAAGAATTCTTTCAGAAGACCGGCGCGGATTTAAGTTACTCAAAAGATGCGGATATTGGAATTCCAGAGTTGAAAGATGTTCTGGAAGGGAAACTCAACACATACCAGATCGAGAAACGTTATGTCCGAAAGGATGGACAGATTTATTGGGTGCGACTTACCAATTCAGTCGTTCGCGCACCGGATGGCAAGCCTGAATATTTTGTCACCATGGTCGAGGACATAAACGAACAGAAGCATGCCGCTGAGGAACTCCATAAATCGCAGGCGCGTTTTCAAGCGATTTTCGATAACGTGGCTGTTGGCGTTGCTGTGATGGGTCTTGACCGCAGGCCGCTTGCGTTCAATTCGACAACTGAAAGCATTATCGGGTACACGTTCGACGAAATTAAAAATGTTGACCCGCGTTTGCTGGCTGTGGCTGAAGACCGAAATATAGATACGGAACTATTCAAGGAATTGATCGAAGGCAAGCGAAATTCGTACGTGATGGAGCGCCGTTACCGCCACAAGGATGGTCGTGTTTTCTGGGCACGCATTAACTATTCGCTCGTGCGCGATATGACTGGTCAGCCTGATTACTTGGTTGGCATCATTGAAGATATTGACGAACAGAAACGTGCCGCCGAACGTATGGCTGAGCAGGAAGCCGATTATCTCCTCAATCTGCAGAAACGTGTGCAGGAGCGCACACAGGAATTGCAGGAGGCCAACCAGCTTCTTCAAAAGGAAATCGAACAGCGTGCGAAAATCGAGAAGGAACTTGCGGAAAAAGCCGCAAATGAAGCCGTGACTGCAGACCGCACTCGCCTCGCCCGTGACCTGCATGATGCGGTGACACAAACCTTATTTTCCGCCAGCCTGATCGCTGAAGTGCTCCCGGATTTATGGGAAATGGACGTGGAGGAAGCCAGGAATTCCACCGAAGAACTGCGTCAACTGACACGCGGCGCATTGGCTGAGATGCGGACCTTATTGCTGGAATTGCGCCCTGCCACACTGACCCAAACGCATCTGAGCGATCTCATCAGGCAGCTTTGCGAAGCCTTTATCGGCCGTTCCCGTTTGCCGATCAAATTAAATATCGAAGGCGATTGTGAGCTTCCGCCGGAAGTACAGGTCGCGTTTTATCGAATCGCGCAGGAAAGTCTGAACAACGTCTTTAAATATGCCCGCGCCACGCAAGTGGATGTAAATATTTTCATTTCGCCTTCCTCGGTTCATTTTGAGACCTGCGACAACGGCGTCGGCTTTGACATGTCCACCAGCAAGCCAACGAGTTTGGGAATGCGAATCATGCGCGAACGCGCCGAGGCGATTGGCGCGGACTTTCACATTAGCAGCACGCTGGGTTCAGGGACTTGCGTTGAAGTGACATGGAATCGAAATCCGAATTTAACATTGAGAGTTTTATAAGGAGCACAAATGACCATTAAAGTACTTCTCGTTGATGACCATGCCGTTGTTCGAAGCGGATTATCCAAATTCCTCATGGTAAACAAAGACCTTAAGCTTATCGGCGAAGCATCTGATGGATCCGAGGCGATACAGATGGTGGCGCTTCACAAGCCGGATATCGTCCTGATGGATTTGATGATGCCAGGCGTGGACGGGATAACCGCCACACGCGAAATCCATCTGAAGTATCCGAAAGTCAAGGTCATTGCGCTGACAAGTTTTGCCGAGCAGAATATGGTGCAAGGTGCGCTGCAGGCTGGCGCGGTTGGCTATTTGCAAAAGAACATCACTGCCAGGGAGTTAGGGAATGCCATCCGTTCGGCGTGTGAAGGAAAAATGACTCTTTCGGCGGAGGCTGCACAAGTGCTGGCAAACTCTGTCGCGCAGCCGCAAATTCGCGGCGAACAATTAACCGAACGCGAGCGCGATGTTCTCAAATGCATGATGGATGGACTTAATAATAACGAGATCGCAGAACGGCTTGTCGTCAGCCTCGGCACCGTTAAATTTCATATCTCAAATATCTTCCACAAACTCGGCGTGGACAGCCGTGTGGAAGCTGTCAAACTGGCAATTGAACAAAAATTGGCGTAACAACCTTCAGCTACGAATGAAGCGTACTGTCCACCTGGCTAGGTAAATACCCAACCAGAGTCTAATCCCAGAGAGCCTCGCTTGTCATACACTACATGCGAGGCTCAAATGATTCGTATTATTATCGCAGACCCTGATTCATCAACACGCAAAGCACTTGCACTTTTGCTTCGACGCAAGCTGGATACAAACGGCATTGTCGAAGCTGGTGATGTGGAAACTCTCATCCGCGCACTGGCAGATGCTTCACCTGATCTGCTTCTTCTTGATTGGAGGCTTTACGGCTCTCCTGCCCCTGAAACCTGCCGGCTGCTTCAAAAGGCATATCCTCACCTGGAGATCGTCCTGCTCAGCGTGGATGCCAATGATGCTCCTGCTGCAAAAGAAGCGGGTGCGGCATTCATTCACAAAGGTGCAGCGCCCGATGAGTTGATCAAGATATTAACGCCGCTTATTCAAAGAACAGATAAAACTGACAATTGATTGGCCCAAGACGAAAGGAATTAATAATGTTGCAACTTCTTGTTTCCATCTCTGTCTGGCTTCATGCTCTCGCAACTATCGTTTTCATTGGACATTTTGTCTTGCTGGCAGGAATCTATCTCCCCGTTCTCTCGAAGAATGGTTCAGCCCTTAGCGAAATTTCGAAACGAAGCCGCCCGTGGATGTACACATCACTGCTTGTCTTCGCTATTACGGGAACCCATCTCATGCTGATCGATTCTGGTTATCTGGGTTTCATGGACTTCGGCAACTTCTGGGGCATCGTGATGCTGGTGAAACACATCCTGGTCTTTGCAATGATCGCGCTGGGATTTTGGTACAACGCCATCCTGCGCGTCGGTCCGATGATGCTTACCAATAACCCAGAACAGGCAATTGCCCGCTTTCGCAAGTATGTCAACGCAATGGCAGTCTGTGGTGTATTGGTTTTGCTTCTCACGGCTCTTGCACAGGTGGAATAATGAAACCCAATACCATCGTTATTCGTTTAGCGCTCATTATCATTCCGCTGGCGTTTCTCGCCGCAGGTGCGGGTGTCTTCTGGCAGGGGACGGGTGAGCCATATCCCTTTGAAACTTTACGCGGCGAGACCGTCATGATTCGCGGGCACGGACTCTATCGCTACGACACAGTCAATTCCTCCTCACAAGAGATCGGTACTGACATCGTCACCCTGCTCATCGGCATCCCGCTCCTTGTCACAGGCATCGTCCTCTCTCGCAAAGGCACACTGCGCGGTCAACTCCTGCTCACGGGCGCGCTCGGCTATTTCCTCTACACCTACGGCGCGATGTGCTTCCTCACCGCGTTCAATCCGTTCTTCCTTGTTTACGTTGCGCTGTTCTCATTGAGTCTCTTTGGTTTCATTCTCTCCATGAAAAACTTGGATGTGGATGAAGTGACACGTCACATCTCGGATGGATTCCCGCGCCGCGCCATCGCCGCCTACTTCATCATCGTTGCGGTCTTTCTCACCCTAGCCTGGCTCGGATTAGTTGCCTCTCCCTCGCTGACGTGGGCTCCACCAAACGGACTCGAATCCGCGATCACGATGGTCATTCAGGCGTTGGATTTGGGTGTCATCGTCCCAACGAGTCTTATCACAGCGACATTGCTGCTAAAGAAACAAGCCTGGGGTTATGCCTTATCCTCCGTGATGCTCCTCAAAATCCTGACGATGGGCGCAGCATTGATCGCCATGATCATCGGGCAAATCCTCGCTGGCGTTCCCGTTGACGTGGTCGTATCAACCATTTTCGTCATCATCAGCCTGTCAGGAATCATTCTTGGAATTATCACTTTGAAAACCATTCGAGACTGATATGAAAATCCTTGCCCTTGAACATGAACTTCCCAACGCAACAACAGAGCGATTTCAGCAACACGCCAAGTACGAGGCGAGAAAACTCTGGGAGCTGTACAAGGCTGGGGTAGTTCGAGAGGCAAACTTCCGCGTGGATCGAAGCGAAGCTGTTTTGGTGCTGGAATGTCAAACGGTGGATGAGGCGCGGGAGGTGTTGTCCACATTGCCGTTCATTCAGAATCAACTGATCACGTTCGAGCTGATTCCCTTGAAAGCCTATCCAGGTTTTGAGAGGTTGTTTGTATGAGATCGTCTGCGCAAAAGGTAAAACGAATGATGTTGATCGTATTCTCCGTTTTAGTAGCTGGCATTTTGATTCTTGCGGGCGTACTGCTCGCATGGAGTCCTGGTAAGCCTGTGCCTTTTCTCGATGAAAATGGAAACCTGCTGGCGGGCAGTATCTCGGAAAAAATATTTATCAATATCAATGGCGTGGAACAGGGGATGTTTATCAAGGGGAAGGATTTAAAGAATCCTGTCTTGTTGTACCTGCATGGCGGGATGCCCGATTATTTCCTGACACAAAAATATCCTACAGGTCCCGAAGAGATTTTCACCGTCGTATGGTGGGAACAGCGCGGCTCGGGACTTTCCTATAGTCCTGATATCCCGCAAGAGTCATTGAACGTGGAGCAGATGGTATCCGACACCATCGAATTGACGAATTACCTGCGCCAGCGTTTTGGCGTGGAGAAGATCTACCTGATGGGACACTCAGGCGGAACCTTCATTGGTATTCAGGCGGCGGCACGCGCGCCCGAGTTGTATTATGCCTATATCGGTGAAGCACAGATGTCGTATCAACTTAAGTCGGAGCAACTGGCATATGAATATATGCTTCGGCAATTTAAAGAGAACGGCGACGCAAACATGGTGCAAAAACTGGAAGCAGCGCCCGTTACTATGACAGGCGGCGTGCCAGACTCTTACAACCTCATACGTGACGTTGCAATGCACAAGCTTGGCATTGGCACGATGCATGACATGCGCTCGGTCGTCACGGGAATCCTGTTGCCATCTTTCCAGTTTCGAGAATATACCCTTGGAGAAAAACTTAATTTGTGGCGCGCCAAATCCCAATCGGGCATCAGTACCTTGTGGAGCGATATGATAGTCGTGGATTTGAATCAGTCAGTGACCAAACTTGACCTGCCCGTCTATTTTTTTGAAGGCAAGTACGATTACACCGTCAATTACGCGCTGGCAAAGGACTATTTTGAGAAGCTCGATTCACCAGTAAAAGGATTTTATACGTTTGAGAATTCCGCTCACAGCCCGATGTTCGAAGAACCTGAAAAGATGATAAAGATTTTGCAGGAAGATGTGCTGGCAGGAAACAATAGTATTGCCGATTTGAAATAGATGATGAAAGAAGGAAATTCCATGTCGACTCGTTACAACACATTTATTTATATATCCGCAGGGATTCTATTCCTGTTCGTAGCACGCACTCTGCTGGCTGTTCGTCTTCCCATGCCGCGGCTGAATGACTTATTTATAGCGCTCACAGTGGCGGGTTCGCTTGTTGTTCTGTTGAAAGGTCTGGGTCAGATCAAAATCTCTGACTGGCTCATCGCAATGGGTGCAGGCTTGCTGGTTGGCGTAACGATGTATTACGCCACGCTGTTTACCCCTTATGATTTCCTTGGTATCGTGCAGGGAAATATAGCACAGGCGTTGACGCGCGGAGTCTGCACGTGCATTGCCATGCTGGGAGGTTTGACGATCATGCGTCAGGGCGGAGCGGTGCGGGTCAGTCTGGCTCAGGGCGATGTTTGGAAGACATTCGCCAGCCTCTTCATTGGATTGGCAATTGGTTTGCCATTGGCAATCCTAAATGTCTTTGCTTTGCAATTCACACAAGGTCAATCCATCACCTGGCAAAACCCTCTCGCCGCCTTGTCAGACGCCCTTCAGCCAGCACTCGTCGAGGAGATCGTCTACCGTTTTGCCTTTTTGGGTCTCGTGTGGCTGGCGTTGCAACGTTCCATGCCGCAATCTGCAAATTGGCAGGCAGGTCTATTGGTTCTGTTTGTCCACAACTTCATGCATTTTGATGACCTGTGGTTTGAAGCGCCGTTCGTCGCGCTGGGAATGGGGCTGGTGATGGCTCTGGTGTGGGGCGTACCGCCAACGATCCTTGCCCTGCGCCGCGACCTTGAATCAGCTGTCGCTTTTCACTGGATACAAGACGCCGCCCGCTTCTTGACAGGCTTTTAGCTGCTCCTGTCCGAAAGTGATGTGACACTGTCCATTTGTTCATTGTAAAAACTCCCCTTTCACCGGGGAGTTTTTTTTTGCAAAATTATGTTGGAAAACAATGCTTTATTGGAATGTTAGCATTGTTGAAAAGAATGGAAGCATATGATCCCGAATACGCACGCCAAGTTCACTTTGGTGTGACCCGTGATATTCTTCTACTTTAACTGGGATGCCTGCTGCCGAAAGTTGTTCACCGAAATAAACACACCCTTTCGGAATCCAGGCATACTCGTCATAGTTTCCATAATCCACAACGATGCCTTTGAGTTGGAGAAGATTATCTTTATACTTCAACGTTTCATCCGCAATGCCGCCAAAGCCGCTCTCCCATTTTCCCCAAACCGCATCGTTGCGCACCAATTGGCCGTCAACTTCTGTGAACGGATAATCAAAGTATGGCGGATGCCTGTCAGGATTTGGAGCGAAAGCGAATCCGTAGGACAGCGCGAACTGCTGCGGCGATGAAAGCATTTTCTTTTGCGCCTCTTCCAACGGGACAGCGGCCAGCCCGCTTTCATATTTAACGAAACTCCGAATCAGATTCTCCCCGCTGAACATCTGTGATTCCGCAAGTCCGTTTTCATCAAACAAGCCCGGGCTCATGCTGTACACCGCGCTGAAAACTTCGGGGTGATGCATGGCAATATTCAATGCTCCAAATCCGCCCATTGAGTGCCCCGTTATTCCGCGAGATTCAGCTTGTGCGAGAGTGCGATAGTGACTGTCTATATAGCCGACTACATCCATAACGATGTAATCTTCCCAGTTGCCAGTCACAGGCGAGTTGGCGTAGAAGCTGCCGCCCAGTCTGCTTGTTCCACTGGCAGTTACTAGGATCATCGCATTTACATTCCCGTTTTCAATCAATCTGTCCATACTGTCGGGAAGATTGAAACCTATCATTCCGCTGTCACCATAGCCTGGTAAATAATAGACTACTGGAAAACGTTTGTTTGGATCGCCGTATGATGGTGGTAAGTAAACGAATATATCCCGTTTTGTCAGTTCATCTACAAGATTTCCTTCCAGGGAAGGCGCTGGGATCGTATCCAGGTTATAGGATTTGAAAGCTTCCATTTGGATGGCAGCAGTTGGAGTGCTCGCTGTCAGAGTAGGGTGGCTTGCGGAGGTGGCGGGCGAACAGCCCAACAAAACGAAAAGAATTAATAAATAGAGAGAAAAACGTTTCATGTTTTTTTCCTTTTTACTTTGCTCCAGTGATTAGGATCATTCGATTCATGCCGTCTGCTTCTCTTCAATTCCCATCAACCATGCTGCGACGACACCTGTGAGGAAGTTTTGCAGGAAGATCTCTATAGCACTGGCGGCGAGAAGGAGCAAAGGCAGGGAACCGACTTGCAGAACGAGCGGGACAATGCCCCCGATGGCGAACAACAGCCAGCCTGTCTTGGTCATCAATTGTCTTTTTGTGCCGCGCACCGAGAGCAGGAAGAGCAAAACCGAAAGCACGATCAGCGGCGCGCGGACGAGTTCTGCCATAAGCACGATTTCTGGAGAGGGCACTGTCAGCCCGCCCGCGTGCGATTCGTAATAGGGTCCTGTCACCAGCGAGAAATTTAACGCGCCAAAGATAAAGTAGAACAGCAGGTAGCTGAATGCACTGACGACGAACCTCCATAGCCACGAATGCCATGGACGAGTGCGGAGAGCATCCATCCACGAGGAGGCTGGTTTGCCTACTGCCGCGAACAGCAGCACGATAGCCAATGCCGCGCCTGCAGAAGCCAACAATTGTTGAGCGAACAAAACGGGCAGGGGAATTGTCACCAGTTCGGGTACGAAGTACGCGCCTTCAATGGCCACCGAACCCAGATTGAAGAAGATCAGGCTTCCCCACAATACGAAATGTTGAAGGCGGGAGAGCGTGAGACGCGCAGCGAGTGGTCCCAGGATTACACCTAACAAGATGCTCGAAATGAACAGCCAGGTGAATGCCGAATTGTCGCGCGTGCTGGACGCCAATTGCGCTCCCATCATCGCGCTGATCATTCCAGCGAGAATCAATCCGATGATATATCCTGCTGCTACCAGCAGACTGCGCCAGGTGTTTTTCCAAACTTTTTGTATGATACTCATCTCGACTCCTTGTCTACTTCGCAGATATTTCTACGCGTTCTTTGATGGTCAACATCATGCGGCGCATCATGATGAACTCGCCAGGGCGGATCATGTCCCAGAGCAAGCCTTCCATGACACTGCGCGAACGAATTACAAGACGTGTCGTTCCATCGTCCTGCGGAATTAGATTGAACTGCCAGATATCCGTCCACATGCCATTCTCTTGATGCCCCATGACAATGGCGCGGTTCGGTTCGATCTTTGCCACTTCATAGGCGGGAGGTGCATTGACATCGGGACACATGAGCACCTTGTCGCCCACTTCCAATTCCTGCCACTCGTCATGGATGCGGTCTGCGTTGGTCTGCGGACATTGGATGAGAGTCTCCAGCCACGTGTAACTGTACATGCCGCCCTTGTCCGCGCCGAGTTGGGCGATCCACGGATAGATTTCTTCGGGCAAAGCGTTGATGGAAACGGCTCGGGTGTAGGAAATGCGCGGGTTTGGAACCAACTCATCACCAGAATAAGAAGCGGCGATCTCTTCATTGGTCGCGCCGTAACGATCCATCCACGGGAGGATGGCGATCATCAAAAGTACGGCGAGGACTCCAAGCCCTGCCAGAATGCCAATTGTTTTGAGGAATTTCTTCACTGTTATCTCCTGAATTAAAACTTTGTTACCTGCATCATAGTCGTTGAAAACAAAAGACTCCCCCGTCGCTGGGGGAGTCTTCACTGTCCAAGTGGACAGGTCGGGATTATGGGATGTTTACTTCCACCATGCCGCCATTGACGTAACTGAGCAGTTTGCCGTTCATGAACAGGCGCGGGTCGGATTCGTAGCGTGTGCGGACGGTTTCAAAGTCCGGTAGGTCGTTTGCGGCCAACGCGGCGATTTCATCGAGAACGGTGAGATCAGCAGGGTCCTCAAGCGATTCGTTGAGGATCACACCCCAGCAATCCCACGGAAGCAGTTCCATCTTGTTGAGCGACGCCACATCGCGGACAAGGTTGCCGCGCACAAAACCCAATCCCTTCATATCGAAAATGCCAAACTTATTGGGGTCTTGTTCCCCAGTTCGGCACATCTGCCATGCCTTCCCGCCGACGATGAACTGGTCACGCGGGACGTCGAACACATCGAAGCCCACCTTCAAGACATCCTGTTGTAGCTTATCGAGTTGTGCATCCACGAACATCCAACGGTTATGTTCTGCGTTCCAATATTCGACCACCCAATGATCTTCGAAGTGATCAGGCATGAAGTAGGCGCCAAAACCACAACGGGCGCGGGCAGGGATTCCCTGATGGCGAAGCATGGAAACAAGCAACAACGAATGATCACGACAGTTGCCGAGCAGTTTCTTTTCAATGGGGCGTGGTTCAGTCAATGGGCGAGGGTCAAGTTCCAGTGTGCGTGCGAGGCGTTTTTCCATCGTGCGCAGTTGCAGTTCAGCCATGCGTTCGGGCGGCGCTTTGAAGCCGTAGCGTTCCATCCAAAACACATGGATGGTGATTCCCTGCACGAGTTTGACCAGGTCAGGGATGGATGTGGGCAGGTTATCGAAGATAGAGACATGTGCCCCAGGGTCAGATAACAAACCTTGTTGGGTGAAGTATGTAAGTGTTGGGTTCATTTTGCCTCCGTTTTGATTTGGGGTCGTTTTCTCACATATTGCCAGTATTGAGTACCGTAACGTGATAATTTATTGTGAAGTTCCATTCCGACTTTTTCAGCCACGCGCTTCGAGGCGATGTTCCCAACTCGAATCAGGCTGATCAGCTGAGGCAGACTCAACACATCGAAGGCGTAATCACGGACAGCGGTCGCGGCTTCAGTGGCGTAGCCCTGATTCCAAAAGTCACTGCGAAAGTCATAGCCCAGTTCCGCCGCGCCCAAGTCTTCCATCATTTCCAAGCCGCAATCGCCGATGAGTTCGCCTGTCTGTTTGAGAATGACCGAGAATAAGCCATAGCCAAATTCATTCTGGTGATCGAGATTGCGCTTCAGCCAGCGCTTCATTTGTTCGTGCGTTAATGGAGGATGATCGAATGACTCCATCACTTTTGTATCGATGAAGATACGATGCAACGAGTCAAAGTCCGATTCCAACATCGGACGGAGTACCAGTCGCTTCGTTTCAAGTGTTGCTTCAAAAGGGCGAAATATATATGTTTCCAGCATGTTTACCACTCCTTGATCCATGGTTCTAATAAATCGAACTCTGTGAATCCCATGGATTCATACAACGCATGCGCGGCTTTGCCATACGAGCTGACAGTTGCCAGCGTGGCGCCGAGTCTTTCTGCGCGGCGCAAGCCTTCGCTCATGACGGCTTTGCCGAGTCCACGCTTTTGGTGATTCGGATGCGTGCCCACGGGTTCGAAGACCGCGGTGCGCGTCACATCATCGAACCAGACGGTGCAGAACGCGGTGAGTTCGCCATCCTCTGCAACAGCGACGATATCGAGATCGCGGCGATAGAGCGGAACGCGTTGCACATTCCTGTACCATTCCCAGCCTTCATATTTTTCGTCGGGCTCATCGGGGTGGAACGCCTTCCACGAGAGCCAACTGCGCGCGGGTAACTCGCTCTCGTCACCCAGGGCGCGGACGGTGTATCCGCTTTTCGGGGCAGAATCAGGTATCGGGTCAGAAAAGAAGCGGCGGCGCATATGTTCGGCTGAAAACTTTGAGCGGACATATCCGCGTTCGGTGAAGAGTCCTTTCGTCGAGTCGTCCGCCGCATTCACCCAAACGATCAACTCTTTTTTGCCGTTCTCGTTCGTTTTGGGAAGTTTCGCCTCGGCAACGTCCAGCATCTCGGATATTGACACTTGATCTTGAAACGCGGGATGGATTTGGAAGAACGCTTCGTTATTACCATCGGGGTTGACCATTGCGACGATCTGCCCGTTCAACTCCCAAAGCGTGACGGCATCTTCAAGTTTCATGTGGAAGATGTTTTCGTTGACGTGCCAGCGCCAGTAATCCCAACGCAAAAGCGACCATGAAAAATCATGGCGGTTGTTGTGAAGGGATACATCGCGCAGGAACTCGCGGATGCACCAATAGTCTTCTTCGGTTTGGTAGGTACGCAGGATTGGCTTCATGGTTGTCTCCATTTTGTATTATAGGTGAGGGCGAAAAAAAGCCCCCTGCTGATGGGGGAGTCTTCACTGTCCGAGTGGACAGGTTTGATGGAGAAGCAGGGAGTCGATGTTATTCGTATAATCAGTGATATACTCTATCTACATCCCCAAGAACGACGGGTTTATTGCGCCAGTCCTTTTGTCAGGCTGGCCTTTTTCTTTTTTTACAAGCGAGAGACAGGAGGTACGTATGGATTTCCATGTGGGCGACCCAGTCATACATTGGACGTATGGATTTGGAAAAGTGGTGCAGCTCGAACAGCGTGATCTGTTTAATGCTGATCTTCTCTATTATGCTGTTCAAATCCGCGAGATGACCGTTTGGGTCCCGGCAGACTCAAAGCTGGAAAATCGCTTGCGTTCTCCTACTTCACAGTCTGGGTTTAAGAAGCTGCTTGATATCTTGTCCAGCCCTGGAGTGCCGCTGCCAGAAGACAGGCAGGAACGCAAGGCTTATCTGTTTGGATTGCTACAAGGCGGACGCGCTGAAGCCCTGTGCCAGATCATCCGCGACCTTTCCGCCTCTCAAAAGGTTAAGTCATTGAATGATAGCGATCAAATGCTCCTCAAGCAGGTGCGTAATACCCTGCTTGGCGAATGGGAGTTTGCTCTGTCTATTCCCGCCGCACAAGCTGAATTGGAGTTGCACCGCCTGCTGATGCTTGAACCGATTGCTCTCAAAGCATAGCATGAACTACAAATAGAAATAAGTCATAAAGGTTTGTTGAAACATCAAAATCAAATCGTCCTGTCGAAAACTTCGACAGGACGATTTGATTCTTTATACCCTCATCTGGTATTTTCCAGCCACTATACAGGCCCAAAAGGGGGGATATTCTTCTTATACCTGTTTTTAGCAAGCAAATTAATAGGACAAAGGGCTTATAATTTTTGTGATAAATTTCACATACTATTATGCGTATTGCATCCTATACTTAGGATGAGTGGAGTAGGTTAATAAAATGACAGAATATCTTTACTATTTGCTACTTGGTCTGGGGGCCGCATTTTGTGCATATCGTGCGATGATCTCAAAACACCTGTTACCTTCAACCCTTTATCTGGCGTGCGTCAGCGCTCTTGCATCTGTAACATTGTATTTGCTTGGAGCACAGGAAGTCGCCGTGATCGAGTTAAGCGTCGGGGCGGGATTGGTCACTGTGTTGCTGGTGTATGTGTTGAGCGTGGTTGGCGATGACAATCTCGACCCGACATCCATCATCCCAAAGCCGTTGGCTTTTGTTTTGGTGGCGACCATCTCCATCCTTGTTGGATGGATGGCTTTCCCATTAATTACCACACCATCCACCTCGAATGAAGTCATGCTTGCGCAAGTGCTTTGGAAACACCGCGCCCTCGATGTATGGGTGCAGGTGGCGTTGATTTTCTCAGGCGTTTTGGGGGTGCTGGGCCTTCTTTCAGAAAAAGAACACAAAATTGAAACACAGAATGAATCCATTCCAGTGGCTGCCGAGTTGAAAAAGGAATCACACGTATGAATTTCGATCCGTTGAATGCCGTGTTGATCGGAGTCGTCCTCCTGTTGGCTGTCGGTTTTTATGGTTTGCTTATCACCCGCAACTTGATCAAGATCGTGCTCGTCCTGCAAGTCCTGGTCAAAGCGGTTGTGATCGCGCTGGTTCTGGCGGGCAAAGACTCTGGCAATCTTGGCCTTGGTCAAAGCATTGCCGCTACCGTCATCGTCGCCGATACCGTCGTCGCCGTCGTCGCTCTCGCGCTCGCTGTGCAAGTTCGCATTCGCATCGGCACGCTCGATCTTTCCAAAATTTCTTCATTGCGAGGTTGAGATGGCAGCGATATTAATAGGATTTGTGATCGGCATCCCCTGGCTGGGAGCGCTTATTCTTTGGCGTACAAATGATGAAAATCCGCGCCTCCAACACACGCTGGCAGTTGCTTTTTCCATCGCAGCAGGATTTTCATCCTTAGCCTTGATCTTCTTCTCCTCCGCCCAAACAGCAGTGGACATCCCGATGGGCGCCTTCTTCGGCAGCCTCACCTTCACCCCCGATGGACTCGCCGTCTCATTGACTGCCATCGCCTGTGTGATCGGTTCGCTGGCTGTCGTCTTCTCGGTAGATTATATGAAGGGCGAGGCTCAATTGAGCCGCTACTACACCTTCGTATTGCTCTTTATCGGAGCCATGGCGGGACTCGTCCTCAGCGGAAGTTTGCTCTTCATGTTCTTCTTCTGGGAGATCACCGCGCTCTGCTCGTATGCGCTCATCTCCTTTTATAACGATGACCCGAAAGCAGTGGCTGGCGGTATCAAAGCGTTGATCATTACCCAGGTCGGTGGGGTGGGGCTGCTGGCTGGGGCATTGATAACCTATTCCACTCTCGGGACGTATCAAGTTTCTGACTTGCTTGAAAGTGCAGGGACGATCCCTGCTAACGTACTGGCTTTCATTGCCTTCGGCTTTTTGATCGCAGCGGCTGCAAAATCGGCGCAATTCCCGTTTCACACATGGCTGCCCGATGCAATGGAAGCGCCGACCCCGATCAGCGCCCTCATCCATGCCGCGACGATGGTGAATGCGGGCGTGTATTTGCTGGCGCGTTTTTATCCCGCCTTTGTGCAGGTTCCGGGTTGGGCATTATCCGTCACGATAGTTGGTTTAGTCTCTGCATTGATCACGGCCTTCATGGCGTTGACTGCCACTGACCTAAAACGTGCGTTGGCATATTCAACCGTCAGTCAGCTTGGATATATGGTCTATGCCATTGGCGTGGGCGGGTTCTTTGCCAGTCAATTTCACTTGTTGAGCCATGCAGTCTTCAAGGCGCTGTTATTCCTCGCGGCGGGCGCGGTCATCCACGCAGCAGGGACTCGCGATATGCGCCGCATGGGTGCGCTTGGCAAACAAATGCCCTTCGTACGGAATGTCTTTGTTCTCGGTGCGTTGGCATTGGCTGGCTTGCCAATTTTGAGCGGTTTCTGGAGCAAGGAATTAATTCTCGAAGTAGGTCTTGCGGATGGCCCAATCTGGGCGTACGTCGGGATGTTGCTCGGCGCGGGTATGACGGCTTTCTACACCTTGCGCATAACATGGCTGGTCTTCTTCGGTGAAGCTCGTGAGTCATTGCATGTGCATGATGCGGGCTTTGCAATGAAAGTATCGCTTGGGTTGTTGGCTGCGGGGACATTATCCACATGGCTGTTGGCAGGCTCTTTCAGCGGACTTTTCCATGCAACACTGCCTTTCCATTCGATCCATGAGTTGAGCACGCTGGAGTTGACTGAGGAAATTTTCTTTGCACCCGCAACCTACATCGCATTGACGGTGGTCTGCTTGGGGTTGGGAATATTTTGGATGGTCAGGAAACAGGCCGCGGCGCGGAAAGAAGCGCAGTTCGACATCCTCAGCCGCGAAAGCTTTGGTTTCGATTGGCTGAATCGGCAAGTCACTTCCATCACATTTAAATTTGCGAGCGTGTTGCAGGAAACGCAGACGGGCAAGTTGAATTGGAATGTGGTTGGTATTTTGGGCGCGTTGCTGGTGGTGCTGGTCTTTTTACTATGGAGCGCATAACATGACTTTGACAATTTTTCCGTGGATGATCGCACTGCCATTGGGCGCTTCGCCGCTGGTGTATTTGGCGGGGCGGCTCGGCTGGCACAGAGTGGAATTGAATGGCCGCTCATGGCTGGTGCGCGGATTGGCCTTGCTGGCACTGGCGTTGACATGGATTCCATTCGCGTTGAGTTGGGGACAGTTCGCAGCGCAGGGTGAACGATTATTTTTCAACTTTGAAACAATCGGTTTGCAAGCCGATGGATTGAGTTTGCTGCTTGCCGCGGTGACATTGGGTTTGGGGACAGTGGTTGTTTTATTTTCTGGTCCATACATGGCGGGGGAAGTTGGCGAAGAAAAATATTACGCGATGCTGCTGGCGATGATCGGCTTGATCATTGGTTTGGGCTGCGCAAACGACCTCTTCAACTTCTGGATGTGGTTCGAAGCGATGGCGGTTTCATCGTATTTGTTGGTGGCTTTTTATCGCGAACAATCGGCTTCGTTGGAAGCAGGCATTAAATATCTGGTGCAGAGCGCGGTGGGATCGGTGTTCGTGTTGTTGGGGGTTGCCTTGGTGCTTGGCGCAACAGGTACTCTCGCTATGGACAAGATTCGTTTGGCAACCAATGGATTTACATCCACGCACAGCGGACTCGCCTTGGCGGGCGCATTCTTCGTGATCGGCTTTGGTGTGAAGGTGGCACTCGTGCCTTTGCATACTTGGCTGCCCGATGCGCATTCGCAAGCGCCGAGCGGAATCAGCGCCATGCTTTCGGGTGTGGTGATTGAAGCGGGTTTGATCGCCATGCTGCGCGCGCTTTCTACCCTCGGCATGTTGTCGGTTTCGTGGGGCACTCTTCTGCTTGGTTTTGGCGCGTTGAATATGCTCTTCGGTAATTTAATGGCTCTTAAGCAGGTGCATCTCAAACGCATGTTGGCTTATTCCAGTTTGAGTCATATCGGGTACATCCTGCTTGGCATTGGCGTAGCATTGACCAGTGGTCAATTGGCTGGGGCGCAGGGCGCAGCTTTCCATGTGTTCACTCACATGATTATGAAGGGACTGGCCTTTTTGACCGTTGGCGCATTCATGTTTGCACTGTTGTATCAAAAGGGAAGTCATCGTTCGCTGGTTATTGAAGACCTCGCAGGCGCGGCTCACAAATATCCGCTGGCGGCGTTGGCGCTCAGTATTGCATTGCTGGCATTGGGTGGACTACCTCCGTTGGCTGGATTTATGTCCAAGTGGCAGATCTTTGTGGCTGGTTTTCAAAGCGGCGACGGCTGGGTGATGGGACTGGTAATCTTCGCGGCGTTGAACAGCGTGTTGTCGTTGGGATATTACGCGCCAGTCGTCAACATGCTGTATCGCCAAAAAATGGGCGATGTTGTTCAGCAGGGTGAAGCGATCCCGATGACAATGAATATCCCATTGGCGGTGCTTGCTCTTGCAATTGTAGCGATCGGTTTGTGGCCTTCAATAATGAGTTGGCTCACTGAGCCTGCGGGTCAGGCGATCTTATTTATCTTTGGCAAGTAGAGAGAATTCTAAAATGGCAGAACTACTTTTAACTCCACCTTTCGCATTTGGCATGTACGCCGTTCTGGTTGGCATTCTTTATCTGGCTGGTAAATCTGTTGCCATGCGCGGCAAGGCGAGTGAATCAAAAACAAGCGGATACGCCAGCGGTGAGAAACACGACCTTGAGCCTGCAGCTCCCGGCTATCGTCCATTTTTTGTTGTGGCATTGTTCTTTGCAATTTTGCACCTCGGCGTGCTGATGCTTGGCACAGGCGGACTGGAGCCTGTCACTATTGTTTATATCGGCGGTTTGATGTTGGCATTGCTGGCGCTCATTCTTGGCTAGCTGGAGTATTTTATGAATGTTTCTCGAAACTATGTGAATCAATTAATGGGAAAGATCACCACCTGGGCGCGTGTCAATTCGCCGTGGGCCATCCATTTCAACAGCGGTTCCTGTAATGGCTGTGATATTGAAATTCTTGCAACGCTCACCCCTCGTTATGACATTGAGCGATTTGGCATCAAGCTGCGCGGAAGTCCACGCCATGCGGATGTGTTGATCTGCACTGGACCGGTAACGCGTCAGGCTCGCGAACGCCTGTTACGCACCTACGAGCAGATGCCTGAACCGAAGTTTGTTGTGGCGGTCGGCTCCTGCGGCATTTCAGGTGGGGTCTTTCAAGGTTGTTACAACATCGTTGGGCACATCAACGAAGTGCTGCCCGTGGATGCCTTCATCCCCGGCTGTCCGCCGCGCCCCGAAGCGATTATTGACGGTATCGTCAAATTGCTAACCCATATAC